>JAAZXX010000141.1:2796-8157 GCA_014239995.1 Verrucomicrobiia bacterium | reverse complement strand
GCGTGGAATAAGGACCTCTCCCTCATTCACCATGTTAGCCAATCGAGGGAACTCACTGCATTCGCCGAGAAAATCCGATCGCATCGTGATGATAACGTAGATTGGCAATGATGACTGACTGACAGCCTCAATCAGTAGGTTTACGAAAAACATGGCACGCTCATCAGTCACATCACCAGCTTTCCTGAAACGGAAGATTTCTTCGAATTGATCGACTACCAGTAGGAAATTCTCTCCCGTCTCGATGTCACTCTGTCGGATGGCCTCCAACATGCCAAGCCCACTGCGAGTCAGGGTGGCGGTGACCTGAAGTTCGATATCCTCTTCATCTGGATCATATAAGTCCGTATCAATCAGGGCTTGTGCAAGATTCTGAATGGGATCACCCCCGGGGCGCATGATGGCGGTTTGCCATCGGGATCCGGCCTCGGTCATGATTCCCCCGAAAAGTTCAGGAAGAAGCCCTGCACGTACCAGTGACGACTTTCCGCTGCCGGAGGTGCCTACGACTGCGACAAAACGGTTTTTTCTAAGACGCGAGGCAAGCTCTGTAATTTGCTCGTCACGTCCAAAAAATAGATGGTTGTCCTCATAATTAAATGGACGTAATCCGGGGAAAGGGTTGGTTGTAGACATCTGTAAAAAGAAAATTCAGGAGGTCAAATCAGTCATGAATGAGACCAATGTTTTCGGTTCGAAATGATCCCCATCCTGCGTAATCACAGTGGCGTGATGGGTTCTGTATCTCGACTTTCGTTTGTTGAATGGGGGAGCAAGGTACACTGCTGTCGACTTAAACGCGGTCTCGCGCCCATACCCGGGTGCCTTCATGAGGTTCATGATTTTCATGTCGACCCATGTGCGGTCTGCGTGACCGTAAAAGACCAGAACACCGTCGCAAAGGAGGAGCTTTTCGATGTGGGTGTTTTTCACCATTGCCTCGTCCCCCTCCAAGGTGGGAACCATGACTTCCAAACCCTGGTCAAACAGATAATCTTCCAGGGTGCATACAAGTTCTTCATCGGTTGCGTCATGTATCAAATAAACACTGGGCCTGCCTGGGGTGCTATCTGAGCTCACCTGGCTTGTATCCTGAGGTGTATTCCTGTCCTTGATTTTCTGGATCAGGCAGTCCCTGAAGTTGTCCAATGAATCCTCGATCAGTTCAGCTCCAGCAAGCACATCCGGGTTTTCCTGAATTTTGGCAATGAAATGGTTCTGGCGCGTGTCCTGGCTCATGAGGCCCCTTGGCATCCAGATGAATCTCTGAAAGTCTGACCGTCTTCCTCTTTCTTCGGCTGATAGCTGATTCTGGATTTCTACAATGGATTTATCCGAGTCTTCAGGAACCAGTCCATAGCGTTGTCCGACGAGGTGAACCGCGAGGGCAGATTGTTCCAGGTCTTCTCCCACCAATGCCTTCAATGCGCCTGCTTCGCTGGGAAGTATTTGGTCAGGCAATACGCGGTAACCACGATCCTTCAATTCACGCGAAATTTTTTCCCTTGCCGCCTGCAGATCCGTGGTGCAATTGGCAAGAAAAATTGTCAAATCACTCGAAGACTTTGTTTCCTGGTTTTCAATCTCATGTTCTGATCGGAGGGTTTTTAAAACCTCGGTGATCTCGCTGGCCAGATCATAGATCCTTGCGTAATAGTTTTGTTTTGCTTTGGGGCCGAAGGCTTCGTCAAATTCAACCGTCCGACCGCTATCCGGGTCTGTTTCGTAGAATTCAAATCCCAGGAGCCCTTCAAACAACTTGGGTAAGAGACTCATCGCCTCACCTGAGTCAAATGGCGTTTTGACCACCTTGATGATGCGTGATTTATCTCCCACTTTGATGCCTTCCTGCTCTGAAGCGGACTCGTGGAATTCATTTAGTTCACGTCGGCACCACTCTGATTTGATGTATCGGGGGGAGAGTACTGAAACCATCAATCTGGCACTCTTGAACTCCTGGACAATCTTTTCATCATAGACGTCGTTGCCACCGAGTTTCAGATCTCTCCAAATCTGGGGTTGTTCCCCCATCAACTGGCTTATTTTAACCTCCAACACTCTGTGGAACTTGCTGATCCACCCTTTCTGATCATCCTCCAAGGATTGATCATCAAAGTGGGCATAGCTAATAAATAAATCGTTCATTTTAAATCAACACTAACTCGCGCGACCAGCTCTTGAAGCACTGCTTGGCCGGGGGAATTCTGGAATGCATTCAACATAGCAACGGGGCACGCCCTGACAAGGTTGTTTGAGTGCAAAAAAAACTTCAATTTCTGTCCACAAAGAACTCTCAAACTCGACGTGTGGACGGAAAATGCATTTTTTGTGGGAACTTCAACACTTTGTGCCTTCATCTTGAAGTTAAATATCCTATTTCGTCCTTTTTAAGACTAACGATCGTAACGTTGGGTCGCAGTTTGCCCCTGTCTGACGGTGAGCCGGCAATGAGTGCCGCTAAGCCATACGGATTCCACGTTGCATGGTTTGAAGTTTTCAATTTATGTTATTTGCATGAATATATGGAGCTCATTTCACGTTTTTATGAGTGAGAAACCAAATCACGGTAGATCACTGTCATGTATTCTCACCTGCAATACGGTAAAGAGTTGGCTTTTGGGTCATTTTTCTCAGCCTTCAGAGTCAAAATAGGGTAGGCCAAATGACAGCCTGTTGGCCTTGGAAAAGGAAGATAAGTGGGACATGTAACATGGGCTTCAACTTTTGGTGACAAGGTATCGAATTTCGACATTATCAATGAATTTTGCCCCGGAAATTACAAACGGAACGAACTTGTAACCCAATCCTGAAAAGCATCGTCTATGAGATTGATCCAATAACACGCATCATGAGACATACGATAACATGCATCCTATTGATAAGTGGTTTTCTAGCGGTAAGCCGTGATATGAGGGCTCAAGGGAAAGGTGAACCCTACCCGCGCTCGAAACCTTTGGTTTTTCTTGCCCTGGATATCGATGGGAACAAGGAACTTTCCACTGAAGAAATTAAACAGTCGGTGGCTACCCTTTTGAGTTTCGACAAAAATATGGATGCCAAATTGACTGCAGCGGAATTGCTTCCAGAGGATGTTGCCACATTTGGGAAACAACCCGCTAAGCCCAACTTTACACACTCCCATGCGGCCATCAGACAGAACTTGAAGCCTTTGCCGACCGTTGCAACCGAAATCAATGGGGTGTCAACGGGAGAAATTCTCAAATTTTTTGGTGCCAAAGATCGTAGCGAAGTCAGTGAACATGCACTCAACAATTACAACCGCATCTTCGGCTTTACGGATACAGACAGGGACGGGCGGCATTCGAAACGGGAATACATCGACAATGGGACTTACCTAAGTCCTCAATCAAGGCGGGGTATCTTTCAGGCATCTGATGCGAACAAAGACGGTTATGTCTCCAGGGCGGAGTATATTGAAAACCGGATTATCACGGATGAAGCAAAACTGATATTCGACCAGATTGATGCTGATGGGAACAATAGATTGACCGCTCAGGAGCTTTTAGTCGATGGAAGGTTAAGGGATGAAAAAATGGCCAACATGGTCTTCAATGCACTGGATACAAACAAAGACGGGGAGCTGCACATCCCCGAATATCTGAGGGTTTGGGGTCGTTGGGCGCGTCATTGATCGAAATGCTTGACCGGGCCTCAGCGCTTGAGATCCTTCCACAGGACCCGCAAGTCGTGCGGCTAACGATCGGGAACTTTTTCTTATCCAGGCGTGCCAGGCTTTCGAAAATCCCAACTGCGTGTGTTTGCCTGAAAAGCACCCTGCCAGGAAACTGGTATGTCCGATAGGTGCTGGTAGAAACATTCCCCATCATCTCCAGACCATTCAGCCCCGAGGTTTTAAATGCATACCGCATGCATCAAGCTAAAATCATCACCACCGGTGCATTTCCCTGATGGTGTGTCGGTGGCAGGAAACATTGGCATGAAAGATGGAATTGAATCACTGTGCATGCACGGTTGCTTATCCCCCCAAAACGACGGTTTCCGGTGGTTGAAAAAATGACTTGATATCAAAGTCAGAAAGTTCAATTACTAAATATGTATACAAAAACAGAAAAAACTTTTTAATAAAGGCGGTAAAAGGAATGCAAATTAGGAGAAAATAGGATCCGGAATCATGATGGTTCAGAAAATAGCAACAGAATGGGCCTTGGGGGTCATGATTGATAAAATCAACATGCATAGATACTTGACTGCTTGCAATGTTGATTTGCGTTGGTTGATCCGAATCAAAAAAGTTGAATCAAAGATATGAGGATAACAATTTTATATAGTATTATTATTTACTCTTTGTATGTTGTAGAGGCCACACCTGATGGGGTTGAAAAGGTCGATGAGGTGTTCAGGTTTATGGATTTCTACACGGATCCCCAGACCCTTCAATTTGAGGGCCAACAATCCTATACTCTTGGGCAAATCGCAGATGGACTTTCGCAATCAACAGCCTACTGGGTTGCTGCCCATCGCAGTGCGCCGGCAGGAAGTTTTCCTGGCGTTGTTTGTCGACTCGTGCGGGCCGGTTATCTTCACGCTGGATTTCCGGATGTAGAAGTTCGTCTTCTACAAGAAGGAGGGGTGGAGACGCCTTTTAGATTTCTCATCCATGAAGGAGAACGTTATCAATGTGGTCAGATTACCTTCGCCCCAAACAATGCATTTTCATCCCAGGAAAAGCTTAAACAGGTCCTTGCAACCCCCCCGGATGGGGATGCATCGAAATATGTACCTGTTGCGTGGAAAATGGGTCGGCCTGCCTTGATGGACGAGGCACTTAATCCCTTGAACTTCGAGCACAATGTGAACGCCTTCCTTGCAGAATCGGGTAGTTCACTCAAAGGTGAAGTTACCATCACGCGCCAAACAGATTCAAAAGTGGCGGATATGCATGTGGCTTTCAAAGAACAACATCACCCACTCGTGGTTGAAACAATCGAGGTGGAAGGGTCTTTGAATAACTCCAGGGAGGATATTCTTGAATATCTGCAATTGAAAACAGGCATGGCTTTTGATGACGGATTAGGCAATCGCATGGAGAAAAAGTTGCGTGCATCTGCCCGTTTTCTCAAGCATGAAATCTCCTTTGAAAAGGATCAAAGCAAAGACTTAGTGAAAATGGTCGTTCAATTGCGTGATTTCAAAGGTGCTCCGCCTCTAAAACAAACGTTCTCTCCAGGAGATAAAGCCATCCTAAGTTTTTCCGAGGAACTTCAGGATTTAACGTACTGGAAAAAAGACCTGGTGATGCATTTTAAAGTGAAACACCTCGACACGGTGGCTTTGCAAGCATTCCATCGCATGGTTGCCCCATTGCTGGCTCCTGAACGT
>JAAZXX010000141.1:0-2786 GCA_014239995.1 Verrucomicrobiia bacterium | reverse complement strand
AAATTCAGCTTATCCTCTCCAGTGAAGGGTTCATGCTGAGTATTCTTGAAGAAAAATCTGATGGTATAAATCATCCACTCGTCGCTTTGGGTTTTGCCCCAACGACTGGATTTGGTTTTTTTCTTCCAGATCTTCAAAAAAGATACATTGCCCAAGCTGATGATATACCAAGCAGTGCTGGGGGTGTGACCATACGCGCTGACATGCTTCCCATTCCAGACCCTGAGGAGGATGGTTCCTTATTTAACTTCATGCTTGGTTTGGGGTTCAATACCCAGCACCAGCACTCCTTCAAGGAAATCCTTGCACTCAACATTGCCCCTGTGGCTTCAATCGGGTTTGTTAATCGGGAGGGTACGCAAACCGAAATTAATGACGGTTCCTTATATATTAAAAGGAAATTCGGAAGCATGGAGCTGTTGATGGAATTGGATTTAACACTTCACTCCCTGGCTCTTCTGGAGTTGCGTGACAAAAAAACATCACGTCTTTTTATGAAGGCATTCATGCAAAACGATGCCTTGCACGAGTCCATGACGTCCATCATCGATGCCACAGATTCAGCCGCCAACACCCTTGATAGATCCAACCGTTTCGGAAGTTTTTTGGGCCTCTTGACAGAATGGATATCTCCCGCCTTTTTTGACCCACAGAAAACCTATGGGGATTCATCCCAACAGGCTGAAATATTCGCCCGATTAGTTTCAAAAACAGGACTATTGGTTGAAAGAGTTTGGAAACCGAAAGAAGAGGGCGATTTCCAACTCGGACGTCTGGATTGGTCCGATGTAGTTCAACAAAACGGTATGGAAGTTCCTGTCCGGACCATTGGAGAAAAGCTTGCTCTGAAATTAAGGAAAAAAGTGGAATCCGACGTGGTAGCTGGCAAAAATAATACAGTTCCGACGAGCAATCCTTTTCAGCAGATCGCCATGGCGGTGTTTTTTCAAATCAAGGATGATCTCTTTCCAAGGGGATCATGGCCTTGGATGATGAGCATAGAATCCATGCTGCTGCACGAGCGTGCAAGTGCTCATTCGGAACAAATATTGTTTGAACTGGCCAGATCCTCCCAGATCGGACCTTTTGGCTGCCTTGTGGCTTCATACTTGCTTGAAACCGTCGGATCCCGCAGGGCCATGGATGCTGCGCTCAAGGGGCAGGGTCGATTATCCTCAGAACAATTCGAGAAGGATTATCGTCCCATCCTTGGTCCAAAGTCAGCACTCGGAGAAGTTTTATTGGGCATGCACCACCATTACTCCCAACTTGATCAGGCTGAAAAAAGATTACTTAAACATTCCCTGGAGAACGTTCCTTCAGCTCTTGAATTGCTTCAGAAGCTGGATCAACAACAACAACAAAACATCATGGAAATGCTTCGACCTGAAATGAATGTTCTTTGGGAAAAAACCTTCCATAAAATAGCCAACGAGTCTCTTCGTAAACAGGTTTTTGGGGGGGCAAGTTACTGAAACGGCATGTTTTGTCCTGGTATCCATTTATTCCCCAAACACGTTGATTCCTACATGATCAACCCTGATATGCCCATCGGTTTGGAAGCGTTGTGTTAGCATGGAAAAAGTCACCTAATCTCTGGCCTTGGTTTTTTGTTGTATCGTATCGCCTGCACGTTCGTCATTCGGTTTCCAGGTAACTCGGGTGGTAGTGAACGTTTTTCAAGCCTGAATATCTACTCATTCAAACTTCCATGCTGTCCAGGAATTCCTTATATGCCTATGCTTAATCTCATTCCTGAAAAAAGATTTAGTGATGGAGTATCATATGAAAGACAAAGTCGTCATTGTGACGGGAGGAACAACAGGTATCGGCAGAGAAGCGGCGTTGCTTTTTGCCAAGGCTGGAGCCAAGGTGGTCGTTGCTGGCAGACGGGAAATCGAGGGCAACGAAACCGTGGCCCAGGTGCGGCAGGCGGGAGGTGTGTGTCTTTTTGTCAAAACTGACGTCTCACAGAGCTCAGAGGTGGAGGCCTTGGTGGAACAAACCGTCCGAAAGTTTGGTCGTCTGGATATGGCTTTCAACAACGCAGGCATCGAGGGTAACTGGGTGCCTATTGTTGACCAGACTGAAGCGGACTGGGATCGAACCATCGACATCAATCTCAAGGGCGTGTGGTTGTGCCTGAAATATGAAATCCGGCAGATGTTGTCGCAGGGGCATGGTGGTGCCATTGTCAACAGGTCCTCAATATGTGGCCACGTTGGATCTGCCACGGCAGCCACCTACTGTGCCAGTAAACATGGGGTTATGGCACTTACCAAGTCTGCCGCCCTGGAATATGCCCGAAACGGTGTGCGGATCAACGATGTCTGTCCAGGTGCAGTACAGACCCCCATGGGGGATCGGCTTTTTGGTGAGCCTGATGTCGAGAAACGAATACGTGCTATGCATCCCATGGGTCGCTTCGCCATGCCGCAGGAAATTGCTGAGGCAGTGGTATGGATGTGTTCCGAGCGTGCTTCATTCATGACAGGTCAATCGATCGTCCTGGATGGAGGTTTTCTTGCGGGGCCCAATCCACCGGATTGAAGGGTAACAGTCATCGTGGTGGTTACTCTGTCTGTAAGACATCAAATAGTCCATGGAACGTGCTCAGATGCGCCCCCGCAACAGATCCACTTGAACGTCGGCGCGGTGTCCGTTCACTTCCTGGTGCTTCATGAGGCGGGTATGTATCAGGGTTGAGGCGTGTTCGAACTGCCGGTGGTATTCAGGGTCGTCGCACTCCGGCGCCTGCGGGAGGGTTAGGGTTAGGGTTAGATTCG
>JAAZXX010000140.1 GCA_014239995.1 Verrucomicrobiia bacterium | reverse complement strand
ACACATCCACAACACGGAAGTCCGTCCAGGTGCGCCCCCCATCCCGGCTTAGCGCAGACCGACGCCGCGTGTTGCGATCGTTCTTTTCCCAATGCACGCGGGAGTTGTAATAAAGGCTCCCATCGGAAAGCTCCACGATACAGGCCTCACCGGTCCCCTGCTCCGGGAAAGGCTCACTCGCTTGCCAGGTCTTGCCATGGTCATCACTGAAGATCGCATTGGTGTAATGGTTGGGCCATTCCTCACGGCGATTTCCACCGGCATACCAGCGTGTTGGACGAATCAAACGCCCGGCGTATTTGCCAACGTGCAGGGTCGAGCCGTGGTCATTCATATGCATGGAAGGCACATGCCCTAGCGTGTTGGGACGAATGACGGTCTGCTCCTTGTCCCATGTTTGCCCATGATCCCGGCTCCTGTAGAGGGAGAGAGGTGCGGGCGGATGCTGGTCCTCAATGAACATCAATACATCCCCGGTCGTGTCATCGACCGTCATTCCCCCACCCTGAAAGCCCTCGGCCTGAACGATGACGGGCTCGGCCCAGGAGGCGCCTCCATCAATACTGCGACGCACCTGGATACCATGGCTGCCCCAGCTGGCCAGGACAGATCCGTCCTTGGCCACAGCGAGATTGGGAAAACGCTGGTCCTTGAACACCTGATGCATCTCCAGCCTGGGTGCTCCCAAGAATGATACCAGAGTGCCATCAGCGGCAGTCATGAGCAGTGGTGCGAATGCAACCGCAAACAAGGCGATCATTCCCGTAAGGTGTTTGTATTTGTTCATATGGATCTTTTCTGTTTTTCGATCATCAGTGTATGCTCCCTCAATCGGCGGACCGCTCCTTGATGCGCTTGAGAATATTCGCCAGGACCTCATCCCTGGGTTTCACCCCACGGTTCCCCTTGCCGTGCACGCGTACCGCCACGGCATCGCTTTCCTGTTCCTTGGCACCAATGATCAGCATGGTATGCACCTTGGATTCCTCGGCACGCAGGATACGGCCCTGGAGCTTGTCATGGCTGTATTCCAGCTCGGCACGCACCTCGTGCCGCCGCAACTCGGCTACCAGTTCTTTGGCAGTATCTATTTGTGCCTCCGTAATCGGCAATACCCTGATTTGTTCCGGGGCCAGCCATAGAGGGAAATTACCGGCATAATGCTCAATCAGGAATGCAAGAAACCGTTCGTGCGTTCCAAGCGGGGCTCGATGGATGCAAAGGGGCGTTTCCATCGTGTTTTGTGCCGTGCGATACTGGAGGCCAAACTTGGCAGGTACTGCGAAGTCCACCTGGTTGGTGGCAATGGTGAACTCACGCCCAGAGATGGAGAAGACCTGGACATCGATCTTCGGGCCATAGAAGGCTGCCTCGTTAGGGATTTCAACAAAGTCGATACCAGAGTCAACCAGGACCTGACGCACCATGTCTTCTGTCTGCTTCCATAATTCGGGTTCATCCACGAATTTATCCCCGAGACGTGCCGGGTCATGGGTACTGAAGCGCATCTGGTATTTTTCGAAACCAAAGATCTTGAAATATTTCAGATACATCTCGTTCACGGCGCGAAATTCATCAGCGAACTGCTCAGGGGTGCAATAGATGTGGGCATCGTTCATCTGCATGGAACGAACACGCATCAGGCCCATCAGTTCACCAGACTGTTCATAGCGGTAACACATCCCATACTCGGCCAGTCGCAGGGGGAGTTCACGATAACTCCGGGGAGCTGCTGCAAAAATCTTGTGGTGATGTGGGCAATTCATTGCCTTGAGGTAATAACGCTGCTTGGCCTGCCCGGGCGCACTCTCATGACCCTCCTCGCAGAGTTCCATGGGCGGAAACATGCTTTCCGCATAGTAGGGGAGATGTCCCGAGGTAAGATACATGGATTCCTTGGCCAGGTGAGGCGTACGTACACGCTGGTAACCTGCCTCGAATTCAGTTTGCTTGGCCAGTTTTTCCAATTCCTCGATCAGCACTGAACCCTTGGGCATCCAAAGGGGCAAACCTGGCCCCACATCGTCGTCAAAGGTAAAAAGCTGCATCGCCTTCCCAATGCGGCGATGATCCCGCTTGCGGGCCTCCTCCTGCACTTCGAGCCATTCCTTCAGTTGTGTCTTGTTGGGAAAGGCGGTGCCGTAGATGCGCTGCAGCTGTGGATTTTTCTCGTTACCCCGGTAATAGGTGGCTGCCACTCTCAGAAGCTTGTAAGCCTTGACGTTGCGCGTGCGCATCACGTGCGGACCGGCGCAGAGGTCAGTGAATTCACCGTTCTGGTAAAAGGTGATCTCTTCGCCCTCGGGAATGTCGCCAAGGCGCTCGACCTTGAACGGCTGGCCGAGACCCTCAAAAAATGCAAGGGCTTCCTCACGTGTTTTGGTCTTTCTCTCAAAGACCTGGTTTTCCTTGACCACTTTTTTCATCTCGGCTTCGATCGTTTCGAAGTCATCCGGGCTGAACCGGTGATCGGCCAGATCAAAGTCGTAATAAAACCCCTCACTGGTAGGGGGACCAATGTCGAGTTTAACCTGAGGCCAGAGACGCAAAACGGCGGTTGCCAGGATGTGCGCACAGGAATGACGCAAACGCTCCAGGTCGGTCATCTGGTTCCGCTCCTCAAGGGTCTTGCGTTGAATGGGCTGTTTTGCTTCTTCCATGGTATGTCTTCTCCAATCAGGAGGCAGGCAGAACACGGATCCATCCCGCACACCTTACCTCTCCAGAGTTTAAATCATTATTTCTCGAGAAGATCGCTGATCCGCTCCAGCAAGTCCTGGTATGTCTCGAAGGCGGGAAACTGCGAAAACTCCATTTTGACCTTGTCCGGGGCACGAAATAGGATGCCGTGGTGTGCTTCAGACAACATGGTCGTATCGTTGTATGAATCCCCGGCGGCAATCACATGATACTTCAGCCCACGGAAGGCCGCGACTGCTTTGCGCTTCTGATCCGCCTGACGCAGATGATAGCCGGTCACACGATCATCCCGCACCTCCAGACGATGACAGAAGATGGTTGGCCAAGCCAGTTGACGCATCAAGGGCTGTGCAAACTCTTCAAACGTGTCCGAAAGAATCACCACCTGGGTTTTCTCCCGTAATCGATCCAGAAAATCACATGCTCCAGGTAATGGCTGGAGCGTCGCAATAACCTCCTGGATCATGGAAAGAGTCAATCCATGCTCTGCGAGAAGTTTCAGACGCCCGGACATCAGCTCGTCATAATCCGGAATATCGCGTGTGGTCTTCGCCAGTGCGTTGATGCCCGTTTTTTCTGCAAAAGCGATCCATACCTCGGGAACCAGCACACCCTCCAGATCCAGTGTCACCAAGTTATGAGCCATGGGATTTAAGCCAGGTTTTCCGGGTTGAGTTTCTGAAGGCCCTTGGGAATGAAAAGGCCATCCTTACGAATCAGTTTACCGTCAAACCAGACTTCACCGCCACCCCACTCCGGTCGCTGAATCAGGACCATGTCCCAGTGCACTGCCGACTTGTTGCCGTTGCCGCAATCCTCGTATGCCTGACCTGGAGTAAAATGCAGTGAACCGGCAATTTTTTCGTCAAAGAGGATGTCATTCATGGGATTCATGATCCTGGGATTCAAGCCAAGGCTGAACTCGCCGATGTAACGTGCGCCAGGATCCGTATCGAAAATCTCGTTGAGACGCTGCGTGTTGTTTGCCGTAGCCTTGACAATTTTGCCGTTCTTGAGTTCGAGCCTCACGTTTTCAAACCGACTACCCGCATATACCGTGGGCGTGTTGTATTGAATGACCCCGTTGACGGAATGCTTGAGGGGACAGGAAAAAACCTCACCATCGGGAATATTACGGTCGCCCTTGCAGGCCTTCGCACCAATCCCCTTGATACTGAAGGTAAGGTCGGTGCCTGGACCTTTGAGCTGCACCTTGTCAGTCCTGGCCATAAGTTTTTCCAAAGGCCCCATCGCCCTGCCCATTTTACGATAATCCAGCGTGCAGACGTCGAAGTAGAAATCCTCAAATGCCTCGGTGCTCATGTTGGCCGCCTGAGCCATGCTGGGCGTGGGCCAGCGCAGAACGCACCAACGTGTTTTGTTCACCCGGTAGTTGAGTACTGGGCGCATGGTTCGGGAATAGAGGGACAGGCGCTCCCCTGGCACATCGGAATTTTCACTGGTATTGGCAGCTCCACGAATAGCAATGTAACTCTGAACCTTGCGCATACGAGCCATCTCATGGTCACGGATCATGCGTGCCTGTGGCTCGGTCATGCCCTGCAACAGCTCACGTGTCACGCGCGTATGGCGTGTTTCAATGAGAGGGATCGCGCCTGCTTCACGCACAACGCGGGCCAAAACAACAGTGAACGCGTCCGGGACGTCAATCATGTCCAGGAGCACCGCTTCACCCTGAGTGATGCCCGTGGAATAACCCACCAGCAACTCCGCCAAATCTCGATATCTGGGATCGGTCATAATAATAATAGATATCCAAAAGGGAGAGACTAGGACTAAATCACGGGGTTGGTCTAGTCTCGAAATTCATTTCCAGCCTCGCTTGACATCCTCTTGGCACTTGCTATTGTTTTCAGCTCGCCTCTTGGCGATATTCGAGGAATACCGATTAAGAATAAACGGGTTCCGTTCGAAAAGCTTATTTTTGACTCAGAAGCATTTGTATGAAAAGAACGTATCAACCATCCAAGATTCGTAGGAAACGCCAGCACGGCTTTCTCAGTAGGATGCGTACCAAGAGTGGTCGTGGCATCTTGAAAGCCAGACGTCAGCTGGGCAAAAAACGCCTGACTCCGGTTTGATCGTAAACTGAAAAGCTTGGCAACGCATTCTGAATCCTCCGGCTAAGAAACAGTTAGGAAAACACCAAAGGATCCGCTACTCCCATGAATTCAAGAACGTCAGGGATACCGGAAGACGCTGGGTGCATGGTTGCCTGGTTGCCAACTGGGTGTCATCGGGGGATCGTTCTCATGCAAGACTGGGTGTGATCACCAGCAAAAAGATCGGTAAAGCCCATGTGCGTAACAGGGCAAGGCGATTGATGCGGGAATCATACCGTCAGATCCAGCATGAGATACTTCAGCATTTGGACCTCATTCTTGTCGCTCGCAAATCCATTGCAAAGAAAAGTCAGCAGGAAGTGCAGCAGGACCTGAGCACCATTATGCGTCGCCACCGTCTCTTACCGCCCGAAGCCTCATGAAGGGTTTCCGCACCATGGTCTGTCTACCCATTCGTTGTTACCAATGGACCCTTTCACCGTTGAAACAATCTCTACTGGGGGCTGGGGCAGGCTGCCGATTCCAGCCCACATGTTCCAACTATGCCATTGAAGCCATTCAAGGTCATGGAGTCATGAAAGGTTTGCAACTCGCTGTCAGACGCATACTTAGTTGTCACCCATGGGGTGGGCAGGGCTGGGACCCGGTACCGACCCGGCAGTCTCATGATATCAACCCCGCAAATACACGATCCGGGCAGACCGTATCAGGGATCCACGATCCTTGATACATCCAGTCAAATGGTTCATTCAGAAGTCACTACCACTCAACCTTGCATCACCACTCACACCACATTAAAAATTTCCCATGGATCGTAAATCCATCTTCATCCTGATTTTCTCAATAGCCGGACTGATTTTCTGGTTTCCGCTGGTCAACAAGCTTTATCCTCCACAACCACCAAGCACGGAGCAAGGTCTGGGAAGGGAAGATAGTACGGTGGGGGTAGGGACCACCCCGACAAGCACGCCTGGGCCTGAGGAAAGCGGGCAAGTTCCTGGTGTGGAGGCTTCAACCACAACGCAAATCACCTCAAACGCTCCTTCCATCAGAGCCGTAAACAACCCCACCATCCCCAACCCTGTTGAAACCCTGTTAAATTGGGAAAACGAGAAAGTGACCTATGCATTCACTTCACTGGGTGGGGGCATCAAGTCATTCACGCTTAAAGAGTATGAGCAAGCAATGTCACAGGAAGAGTCCCCTTCTCCGGATACTGTACAGGCACCCAAAGTGACATTGAACGCCGAAGCGGCCGCCCCGGCCATGAGTATCTTCTTCGGTAAGCTCAACGATGCCCCACTGTCTTACGAGCTCTCCCAGGAGGGTAGCGTCATCCAGGCGCGATACATTGGCCCTGACGGCATCTTTCCTTTTGACATCACCAAAACCTTTGAACCCGGCAGCAACTATGTCGTCAGGACGAGCATCCAGATCCGGAATAAAAGTGATGCCGCGTTGGATCTTCCGCCCCATTACGTGGTCACAGGCACGGGAACCCCGGGCAGACCCGAGGATACAGGAATGCACATGGGCCTGATCTATCAGGCAGGAGAGGATATCGAGGAAATCAAGGAAAACTGGTTCGCCAATCGCACACTGGGATGCTTTCCGGGGACACCCCGCAGTATACACAACTCCCAACCTGGACGGGTACCGTGGACCGCAGTGCACAACCAGTTTTTCACCATGATCGCCATCCCGGACGAACCGGCACCCGGGCTGATTGCTCAACAGATCACCCTGCAGCCCCCCAGCCCGGAAATGCTGCAGATACACCCCAAAGCCAACCAAGCGCCAAAAGGTTATCAAAGTGCCCTGAGCTACCCTTCCCGAGTCCTGCAACCCGGGGAAAAAGTGTTCCTTGACTATCAGCTTTTCACGGGGCCCAGGGAATACAACACCCTGGTCGAACTCAGTCAACGCACCCAGCAGGAGGTCGACACCGTAATGGGCTTTGATGGTTTCTTTGGTTTCTTTGCAAAAGCCCTGCTGATCTCGATGAATAAGCTCAACCAGTGGGGGCTAAGCTACGGTTGGGCCATTGTGGCAATTACCGTGATCGTCAAGTTGCTGTTCTGGCCGCTCACACAGGCCAGCACACGTTCCATGAAGCGCATGTCCGCCCTGCAGCCTGAGATGAAGGCACTTCAGGAAAAATACAAGGAGGATCCCCAGAAGATGAATCGCAAACTCATGGAATTCATGAGGGAAAAGAAATGCAGTCCTCTGGGGGGCTGTCTTCCGATTCTCTTACAGTTACCCGTCTTTTTTGGATTCTACACGATGCTGCAGAGTGCCATCGAGTTGCGTGGTGCCAGCTTCCTCTGGACGCCCGACTTGTCCCAGCCCGATACCCTCTTTATCATCCCCGGCCTGGAGATTCCTTTCAATCTCTGGCCAATCCTCATGGGGGCAGCCCAGCTCTGGCAGACAAGCATGACCCCCACCTCGCCAGGCATGGATCCGACGCAACAGAAGATCATGAAGTACATGCCCTTGATGTTCGTCTTCATCCTTTACAATTTTTCCGCCGGTCTCGCGCTCTACTGGACGGTCCAGAATATTCTTTCCATTGTCCAGATGAAGCTCATCCGGAACGAACAGACGGTTCCCACCCCTGGTAGCGCAGCCATCGCTCAGGCAAAAACAACACCGCACGTTGGTGGGCCTGACTGGGGGCAATCATACCGTAAGACCAAGAAGAAGAAATAAGAACCAGCACCTCTCAAATCATTCCCCTTGACTATGAATGCAAAACCAAAAGAAACACTCGAGGAACTGTTGGCGTCCCTGGGTTTCCCATCGACCGTCGCAGAAACCCATATGGACGACGGTATTTTCCTGGAGATCGAGACCGAGGACTCAGGCAGACTGATTGGCCGCCAGGGCCAGACCCTGAGCCAACTTCAGTATGTGGTTAACCGGCTCCTCTTCAAGCAGGACCGCGATGTTCCCAAAGTAACACTCGATGTTGGCAATTACCGTCTGAAGTCCAGGGATAGCCTGGTCGAGAAAACGAAAACAGCAGCCGACAAGGTTCGAAGATGGGGCGACGTGGTGGAACTGGAACCCATGAATGCCTACGAGCGACGAATCGTACATCACACACTCAAGGACGATCCAGCCATCGAAACCCACAGCGTGGAGGTGGACGGCACCCGAAAGAAGGCGATCCTGCTGCGACCCAAACACTGAATCTGGAAAAGCCCCTTCAATCCACAAACATGAAGGCATTCATGTTGAACATCCAGCGACAGGCGTTTGCAAGCCCGTGTTGCCGGGCATAATCGGTCCAACGTTTCCATTCCTCCGGCGAGGGTTTCCTGCACGCAGCCTCCTCGAGGCCCTGGTAGATGGAATCCTCCAGGAGGTCGTTTTGGT
>JAAZXX010000013.1 GCA_014239995.1 Verrucomicrobiia bacterium | reverse complement strand
AGTCAGTTGCTGGTTCATTGCCCTATTCCGGTGAGTGAGTCGGTTTTTTTTATCAATCCAGACTGAAAGAGGTTAGTATGTTTAGAGGACCCGTAGGCAACGTGCTTTCGGGAACGAAAGCGTGTTTTAAATCAATCCTTTAAAATTATAAATATGAAACAAAGAAAAATTGGAAATTCCGACTTACACTGCTCCACAATAGGTTACGGAACCTGGGAGATGAGTGGCAGCATGTACGGTGATATCGATGTCGACGCAGCGACCCGTGCTATTCACTCGGCGATTGACCATGGCATTAACTTATTTGATACAGCAGAAGTTTACGGTCCTTTCCACTCAGAGATTCTTTTAGGAAAAGCTCTTGGTGAGAAACGCAAGGATGTCATCATTGTAGACAAGGTTGGGTTTAAATATGATGAAAGCCAAGATGAATCGTCTAAAAAATTTGGTGGGGTGTTGGGACGTCATTCCGAATACCACCATATTATCAAAAGAGCGGAAGGTTGCCTGCGTCGTTTAAATACAGATGTCATTGATCTGATGCTGATCCATTGGCCTGATTTCAACACAGCCTTGGATGAGCCTATGCGGGCTTTAGAAAAACTAAAGGCCGATGGAAAGATACGCTACTGTGGTGTCTCAAACTTCAATACTGAGATGATGGATTACTGCTTGAAATATTCTGACATTGTGAGCAATCAGGTGGGATACCATATGTTTGACCAACGGATGGAAAAATCTATTCTTCCCTATTGCCAAGAAAAGAAGATAGGCTTCATGGGATACGGAACTTTGGGGTTTGGGCTGCTCACAGGAGCATTCACTCCTCAGACGACATTCGCCGACAATGACTGGAGAAAGTGGAAAGGAGGAGACGCATTTTGGCTTCCTATTTTTAAAAAGGAGAATTTTTTAAGAGAATTGAAAGTGGGCAAACGACTGGCTGAATTAGCGGCAGTTTACGGAAAATCGCTGCCCCAGTTGGCAATCGCCTGGGCCTTGCGAAATGAAGTGGTTTCAGTGGCCCTGGTGGGGATGCGCAACGAACAGGAAATGAAACAGAACGTTGAGGCTGCCGAATGGCAATTAACTGAAACTGATCTCAAAGAGATAGACACCATTTTCAAAGAAGAAAACTGTCCCACCTATTTTGATTATCCAATGGCTTTGAATGATTGAAAGTACCAGTATTAATACTGAGAAACGACACCCCCTGTGCGGCTGATCTGGAAGCGACGGCCATGCGGCGTATTCCCGGCTTTCTGCGCGATTATCTGATCTACGGCAACGGCTAAGGCGTTGCAGTATAGAAGAATTTGAAAATTAAGATGCTATCACAATTTTACAATTGATATAAGAAAGGAAAATTTATGAAAGCCGTTCAAGTTGTTTCTCGAGGAAAAGCACAATTTGTTGATGCACCTAAACCTCAATTAAAACCAGGCTACGTACTGGTTCGACCCCATCTGGTTGCTCTCTGTGGAAGTGACAATTTCATGTTAAATCATCGCCCTCCAGAGGAATATCCCTTCCCACCCGGCACTACGGGCCATGAGCTGATTGCTCAGGTTGAAGCGATTGACGGTGACCATCCGTCGGTCACTGTAGGTGATTTGACCTTAACCATTGCACCGGATAACAGAGCAATGGCAGAGTTTTATCTAGCCCCCATCGAAAATGTGTTGCCTCTGCCAGCAGGAAAAACTCCGGAAGAACTTTTAATGGCCCAGCAATTGGGCACGGTCATCTATGCCTGCAAAGAACTCCCGAATGTCATTGGCAAGACCGTGGTGGTCATTGGTCAGGCTTCGGCAGGTCTTTGGTTTGACGTCATGCTCAAACGCCTGGGAGCCGGACGGATTGTGGCCATTGATTCTCATCAACACCGCTTAGAACTCAGCAAATACTATGGAGCCACCGACACGATTCAAGGAACTTCAGAAAATCAAATAGAGCAGCTTCAAGAAATCAATGATGGGGAATTGGCAGACATTGTGGTTGTGGCGGCAGGAAAGGAGGAGGCCATCAATTTGGGAATAGAACTGGCAAAAAATGACGAAGGTTTCATTTTACAATTTGGGGTTCCGCATCATCCTATGACTGTTGACTATTCCAGTATGTTTAATAAGTGTCTTGAAAACAAGTCTGTTGTTCACTGCTATCGTGAAAAAGGGCATACCTCAACAATTCAAGCCATGGAATTAATCTCCAGTGGTTTCCTCGATGTCTCCCCAGTTATGACACATCGATACCCCTTTGAGCAAGTCATGGAGGCTTACGAACTTCAAAAAACAGGCGTAGACGGAGCGGTCAAGATATTGATCGATCTTTCAGACACTTAAGTGTCTGAAAGTATTTTGCTGCCTTGGGTCTCGACTAGGGGCGAATCAAAACCACCTTCTTTGGAGGACGGCCAATTAAGGTAAATTCTTTACTTTGTAACAAATTAACTTAATTTTGGTATAGAAATGGACAAAGAATTTAAAGGCGTATATCCGGCACTTATAACTCCAATGGATTCAGATGGGAAACTGAATGAATCTGCACTGAGAAAGGTGATTGAATTTAACATCAATGCAGGAGTTCATGGATTCTGGGTTGCAGGCGGAACTGGAGAAAGTGTGTTACTGGATGATGAAGAAAACCGTCGTATTGCTCAGATTGTAAGTGAAGAGTCCAAGGGACGGATAAAAAACATCATGCATGTGGGGACTCCCACAACCGCACGTTCGGCAAAACTGGCGGAGCATGCAGCAAAATCAGGAGTAGAGGCCATCTGCTGTGTTCCTCCCTTTTTCTATCGACAAAGTGATGATGCCATTGTGGAGCATTACAGGGTGGTTGCCTCTGCTGCAGACCTCCCGTTTTTTGTATATAATTTACCGCAGTCAACCCAAGTTGAAATCACCCCGGATTTGATGCAGAAGATCAAGGACAAGGTACCACAGCTGGTTGGTTTGAAACATTCAGCACCTTATATTGGTCCTATTCGTCAGTTTTGTAAGATGGGACTTTGTTGCATGGTGGGTAACTCTAGGCTCATGCTACCAGCTTTAATGATGGGTGCATCAGGATGTATAGATGGACCGCCTGGTATGGTTCCTGAGATATTTGTTGATATCTGGGACAGTTTCCAATCAGGCAATTTTAAACAGGCAAGAGAATCACAAGAAAAAGGGGCACAGGTTGCTGCACTGGTTGAAAACACTAAAATGCATGCATATTACAAAACTTTTATAAGTAAAAGGATAGGAATAGACTGCGGCCAGCCTCGTCCTCCCTCTGAAGGATTGACTTCTTCAGAAAAAGCTGTATTGTCAAATTTTATGATTCAAATGAAGATCAAAACTCTATCTTAATTTTACAACTAAGAAAAAGTTGTATTGAAAATGAATTAATAATAAAATTGAGGGAAATCAATGTCAAAAATAAGTAAAAACACCCTGTTAGATTTAAAGGCCTTAGACACTCCAACGGTTTGCAATGCACTTGAGATTGTTGACCCGAATCGACGAACCAGAGGCTTCAATGTCCGTCCGTTTGTATGTGCTCACCCGGAATTGCCTTCCGTGGTGGGTTATGCGCGTACTGCAAGAATTCGGGCCACCCATAAACCTGTGACTCCCATGGATAAAGATGGCTATTACACGTATATTGCCGAAGGCGGCCCCTTGCCCAGTGTCGTCGTGATACAGGATTTGGATGAGATTCCAGGCTATGGCGCCTTTTGGGGAGAAGTGAATACCAATGTCCATTATGGCCTTGGCTGTCTTGGGGTGGTCAGCAATGGCTGTATCCGGGACATTCCGGATTCTCAGGAAAATTTTCAGATGCTGGCAGGAATGATCAACCCTTCGCATGCCTGGGTCCATGTGGTCGACTGGGGAACGCCGGTCACGATTCATGGCATGGAGGTCGAGGATGGGAACCTGATTCATGCGGACATGCATGGGGCCGTGGTTATTCCAAGCAAATCTGCAAAAGACGTGATCGAAGAGGCGAAGAAAATTGCTGCAAAAGAACGTATCCTCATCACCGCATCCCAACAGCCTGGTTTCAACATGAAAAAAATGCGCGAAGCCTGGCAAGGGATGACCGAGATTCACTAGCCGCTGAATACGAACAGACATATTTTGCAGAACGCAAGCAGGTCTGGCGATTTGACTAACACCTTAATTAAAAGGTATCAATGAAAGAAAGCTTAGCAGCCCGTTGGCTAGAATCCTGCGATTTACAAGTAGAAAATATTTCGATTGCGGATCCAGAACCCGATCAAGTGCAGATCAAGGTGGGCAGTGCCGGGATCTGTGGTTCCGACTTGCACTACGTTAGAGGGGATAAGGCTGTCACCCTCGGCGCTATCCCCGGCCATGAAATAGGAGGAGTGATCAGTGCCGTCGGCAGCAACGTGAAACATGTGCAGGAAGGAGACATGGTGGGTGTCGAACCAGTTACCCGCTGCGGCACCTGCCGTTACTGCATGAATGGGTCCTATCATGTTTGTCACGACCGATGTATACTAGAACATGTCATTTGGTTTGAGACTGGCAAAGACCGACAAACAAATTGTTGATCAAAAAGTCCGAGATGCAGCAGAAATTTTACAAATTACCGAATTGCTGGAACGAAAACCCAAAGAACTTTCCGGAGGACAAAGACAAAGAGTTGCTATCGGCAGGGCAATTGTCAGGGATCCAAAAGTTTTTCTTTTCGATGAACCACTCTCTAATCTAGATGCAAAACTTAGAGTGCAGATGCGTTTAGAGTTGACAAAATTACACCGGGAACTCAATGCAACTATGGTATACGTCACACACGATCAGGTTGAAGCCATGACTTCCTCGAGCATCGAGGAAACAACAGATGGAATTGCAGAAACTGAAGGGCGAGAACGTTAGTTCCTTAAACAAATATTGTATTATTTTAATTAACTCAAATATGGACAGGCGTATCACCAAAAGCAGTTTTTAAATTTTAAAAGGATCTGTCGCTCAAGGACAAAAATTTTAAACATTGTAACTTTTAAAAAAATATGGAAAAGATTCTGGATGTTAAGGAATTGAGAACCAACTTCTACACCGATGAAGGTGTGGTGAAGGCCGTTGACGGGCTTTCGTATCATATCAACAAAGGTGAGTGCGTCGGCCTTGTGGGAGAGAGCGGCTGTGGCAAGAGCGTGAGTGCCATGTCGATCCTGCGTCTGATTCCCTATCCGCTAGGAGTGATTGAGGGCGGTGAGATTCTATTCAAAGGCGAGGATCTGCTGGAAGTCAGTGAAGAGAGGATTCGAGAAGTGAGAGGCGACCGGATATCGATGATTTTTCAGGAGCCTTCAACGTCTTTGAACCCTGTGCTCAGTATCCAACGTCAACTGACAGAAACGCTGGAGCTCCATCGAGGGATGAAGAGCAAAGAGGCCAAAGCAGAAAGTGTCAGGTTACTGGATGTGGTAGGTATTCCTGATGCCGAGCGAAGAGTGAAGGATTATCCGCATCAGTTTAGCGGAGGGATGCAGCAACGCATCATGATCGCCATCGCCTTGAGTTGCAATCCTGATGTGATCATCGCAGACGAGCCGACCACCGCGCTGGATGTGACGGTCCAGGCCCAGATCCTCGAACTGATTGCAGAAATGAGAGAGCGCTTGGGAACCGCGGTGTTAATCATCACCCACAACCTTGGGGTGGTGGCTCGTTATGTAGAGAGGTTAAACGTAATGTATGCCGGCTCTCTGGTGGAAACTGGACCGACGGATGAGATTTATGCCAATCCGAAGCACCCTTACACCATTGGTCTTCTCAGGTCGGTGCCCCGCCTGGATCAACCCCGCACTGAAGTGACGGAGGTCATTGAGGGAATGCCACCGAATCTGGCCCATCTCCCTGCTGGTTGCCGGTTTGCGGAGCGTTGCAGCTTTGTGATGGATCAATGCCGAGAAGAAAAGCCGGTGCTGGCAGAAGTCAGTGAGGGTCACTTCAGAGCCTGTTTTTATGACGCAGATAAACTCATTTGAAAGAAAGTTGGTTAATATGGCAGAACAGCATAATAAACTGGTTGAGGTTGAAAACCTCGTCACTTACTTTCCGATATATTCGGGGTTGCTCCAGCAAAAGACTGGGGATGTCAAAGCAGTGGATGACATCAGTTTTTTTGTCAGGAGAGGGGAGACGCTGGGACTGGTGGGAGAGAGCGGTTGTGGTAAAACCACCACAGGACGCTCCATCCTCAAACTGGAGGAGCCGACTTCCGGGAATGTGATCTTCGAAGGTAAAAACCTGATCGAGATGGAAGGCGAGCCCTTAAGAAAGATGCGCGCTCACATGCAGCCGATTTTCCAGGATCCTTTCGCTTCTTTGAATCCACGCATGAATGTAGGAAACATCATCGGGGAACCCTTGTTTGTCCACAATTTGGCCAAGGGGAAAGAACTCAGGGAGAGGGTCGAAGACTTGCTCAACATGGTGGGACTGGCACCCCAAATGGCGGAGCGTTATCCCCATGAATTCAGCGGAGGTCAAAGACAGCGCATTGGAATTGCCAGGGCTTTGTCAGCAAGTCCTTCGTTCATTGTGTGCGACGAGGCAGTCTCCGCCTTGGATGTTTCCATCCAGGGTCAGATCATCAAGCTTTTAATTAAACTTCGTGAAAAACTAGGCCTGACCTATCTGTTCATCTCCCACGACCTCTCAGTGGTGAGGCACATCAGCGACCGGGTCGCGGTGATGTATCTGGGCAAGATCGTTGAGATCACCACTAGTGATCAGCTCTATAAGAACCCCCAGCATCCTTATACGATTTCCCTGCTCTCAGCGGTCCCCATCCCCGATCCCAAGGTAGACCGCACCCGAAAGCGAATCGTTCTCAAAGGTGATATCCCGAGCCCGATCAATCCTCCCAGCGGCTGTCCCTTCCACACCCGCTGTCAGATGGCGGTGGAGGAATGCAAGACGACGAAACAGGAGCTGAGGGGCGTTGATGCTGAACACTGGGTGGCCTGCCACCGCGTTTAACAAACCGCATAGAGTCATTTGCAAATTAAACTATATGAAAAACAAGAACAATAAAGAACAAACTAAGCGGTCTACCTTGCTCACCCTTCTGGTCGCGGCAGTCGTCGTTTTAGTGATTGGGGCCATTGCAGGTTATGCCATCTATCGCCAGGAAATTGCCCCCTTTGAAACGGTGGTTCTGAGAATCGATGAGAAAGAAATTAAAATGCGTTACTTCCTCAAACGCTTGCGGATGACCCAAGGGAACCCTTCTTTCGGAGGGCCTGTCAGTTTGTTGGGGATGATAGCCCAGGAGGTGATCATCAAAGAAAAAGCCTCCCAAGCACCCTACAACCTCAGTGCCACCGCAGAGGAGATTGAAGCGTCCTTGAAAACCGTCGCCCGCCGCGGAAGCGATTCCATCACAGGGGAGGAATACCAAGAGTGGTACCGTCAGCAACTCAATCAAACCCAACTTGCCGAAGCCGAATTTGAGGAAATTGCGCGCATGAATCTGCTGCGTCAGAAGCTGTCAGATTATCTCGCTGTGCGGGCACCGACGGTGGCGGAACAGGTTCATTTGTACATGATTGTCCAGAAATCCCCCGAGGCTGCGCAAAAGGTTCAGCAGCGTCTGGACGCGGGTGAGGATTTTTTTCAACTGGCAAAAGAGTTGAACCATTCGGTGGCTGCCAGAGAAAACCAGGGAGACCTGGGTTGGCAAACAAAAAATGGGCTCAATCCGAGGCTGGCGCAGCTGGCCTTCCATCAAGAAGTGGGTATGCCCAGCAAACCATTTCCGCTTTCGAAAGAAGCTTTTGGGATTATTTTGGTGACAGAAAAGGCCGCAGCCCGGGAAATGAGTCAGGAGCAGCAAGAACGCCAAAAATTCGGGCTGGTTGAGCAATGGGCTGCGAAGGAGTTTCAGTACCATAAAATCAGCTATCACGGTTTAAAGAAAGACGCCTGGGATTCTGAGACAGATGCCTGGGCTCGTTGGCAGATGCAACGGATGAACAGCCAGACAGAGGGGGAGAAGTGATTAAAGTTGCAAGCTTGAGCAAGTCCTACGGGGAACGCCTGGCGGTCGATAACATCAGCTTTACTATAGGAAAGGGTGAAATCGTTGGATTTCTTGGTCCGAACGGTGCCGGGAAGACCACCACCATGAGGGCCATCACCGGTTATCTGATTCCCACAGAAGGCGAGATTTGGGTGGCCGACTGCAATATACGCAAAGACCCGCTGAAGGCACGGCAGCACATCGGCTACTTGCCTGAAACCATTCCTCTCTATACAGAAATGACCACGCGGGCTTATCTTGGTTTCGCGGGCAAGCTTCGGGGACTGGACTCTAAAGTGGCTCAACGCCGTATTGATGAGGTGGTGGAAGTTTGCCAACTGGAAGAGTATTTGGATGTCCTCACGGGCAAGTTATCAAAAGGTTTCCGGCAGAGGGTTGGCTTAGCTCAAGCGATCATTCATGACCCGGAAGTCCTGATCCTCGATGAACCCACGGTGGGCATCGATCCGCTCCAGGTGGTTCAAACCAAAGCAATGATCAAGGAGTTGGGCCGCAAACGCACTATCCTGCTTTCCACCCATATCCTGCCAGAGGTCAGCCTGATCTGTGAACGGGTCATCATTATCAATCAAGGCAAGATTGTTGCTGAAGATAATATTGATAACCTTTCCAAAATCCTCAACACCCGCAAACAACTGCGTTTGAGGGTCAACGGACCTTCCGATCAAGTGAGAGAGAGTCTCTCAAAGATTGAGATGCTGCTCGATGTCAGCTATCACGAGCCACACCATTTACTGGAATTCGAGAGGGACCAGGAACCTCAGGCGGAGGTCAACCAGGTTTTAGCCAAGGAAGGCTGGACTCTCCTTTCCATGGAAGAAGTGGAAATGAGCCTTGAGGAAATTTTTGTCAAACTCACAAAGGCGGCGGAGGTAGAAGCTTGAAGAAGATTACTCTCATTTGCAGCAAGGAACTAGGAACTTTCCTGACCTCACCGATGGCCTACATCGTCTCGGCGATTTTCATTGGACTTTCAGGGGCTTCCTTCACCACCTACCTGGCTCAATCCAGCTATTCTGATACCAGCATCCGGGGATTTCTGGAAACAGGACAGTTGCTCATCCTTTTGTTTTCCGCGTTGCTCACCATGCGTCTGATCTCGGAAGAGAGAAAACTGGGAACCTGGGAGTTGCTCCTGACGGCTCCGGTGCGGGAATACGAAATTGTGTTGGGAAAGTTTTTTAGCAGTCTGCTTGTCCTGTCAGGAATGTTGATCCTGACTCTTTACTTTCCTATCCTTCTGATGATCTTCGGTGATCCGGATACAGGCCCCATTCTCACCAGTTATCTGGGCCTTCTTCTGCTCGGTTCCGCTTCACTGGCTATCGGAATTTTTGCCTCGTCACTGACCCCCAACCAGATCGTCGCTGCGGTGGTGGCCGGCGGTATCCTCTTCGGCCTCTGGTTTCTCGGTATGGTTGGAAATTTGATCCCTCAACCTGTGGGTGAGATTCTTTCTTATTTTTCACTCTCTCAGCATTTCCCCGGCTTTGTGAGGGGCGTCGTTGACACTCGAGATGTGGTCTACTATCTCAGTGTCACCGCTGTTTTCCTCTTCCTGTCAGTCAGGTCGATTGAGACGGAAAGGTGGCGCTAATGAAAACCTCAATTCTTGCTCTGTTAGGACTGGTCGCTCTCTCTGTTGGGTTGGTCCTCAATTTTGTCATGCCGGGAATCCGTTATTATGCCTGGATCATCCTTGCTCTGGGGGCGGCCCTGTTAGCGGTTGCCTTCATTTTTGATTTTAGAAGAGTCCAGAACGCCCTGATCAGCCACCAGGGAAAGTTTGGAGTGAGTACCATGGTCGGAGTTTCTCTCTTTTTTGGCGTCATTCTCCTCGCCAACGCAATAAGCGTGGGGAATTTCCACCGTTTCGACTTCACCGGTTTAGCTCAATTCACGCTGACCTCCCAGACCAAAGAAGCCTTGCAGGCCTTGGAAAAACCAGTAGAAATCGTGACTTTCTTTTCGCCGACTGTTCCGCCAGAGGTCAGTATGCAGGGTCGGTTCCTGCTCGATGAATACCAGCTCTACAGTGACCATCTCACCCTGCGGAACCTCGATCCGGATCTCAATCCGGACCAGGCAAGGCAGTACGGGCTGAATCGAATAGGGGCTCAGTACGGCAGTGTGGTCTTCAAGAGTGATGAGGGTCAAATTCAGGTGTATGGCCCTCAAATCGTAAGAGAAGCCGAACATGCCTTCACCAGTGCCATCCTGCAAGTCACCGGCACCCGGCAAAAAAGGATTTACTTCCTCACGGGACACGGGGAGCACAGCATTCAGAAAGACTATTCCAAGGCCAGAGGCGGCCTGAAAGACAATCTCTTCCTCGTCGGTGAGTTGGACCTGTTGAACGGCTTCGGGATCCCTCAAGATGCCGCGTCACTGGTCATTGCTGGACCCGATAAAGATCTGGACAACCGTGAAATCAAGCTGCTCAACGACTATCTGAAAAAGGATGGAAAACTCTTAATGCTTCTCAATCCTGATCCTCCAGAGAGTTGGAAGCAGCTGCTCTCAGAATGGTGGATCGATGTGCCTGCTGGCACGCTGATCGACTTAGGCTCCCATGTCGCCCCCAACCTCGACCACCCCTTGGTTCCACGGAATCAGAACAGTTTTGGCTTCACTGAGATTTATTTTCCAGGCGCGGCCGGACTGATTTTTCAAAAAGGCCTTCCCGAAAGTGTCAAAATCCAACCGCTGGCATGGACGAGTCGCAAGAGCTGGGTTGAAAAAGATTTTGCCTCCGGAGAAGACCCTCAATTTGACAAACTGAAAGACCAACCAGGCCCCTTCGCCATCAGTGCCCTGATCAACAAAGGAGGGACCAGCATTGTCGTCATTGGCGATTCTGACTTTGCCACCGACAAGCATTTCTACAACGGCAACAACAGCGACCTCTTCCTCAACACGCTCAACCGGCTGGCCGCTCAAACAGAGGTCATCTCCGTGGACCGCAAGGTCCTTCCTGCCCGCCGGCTTTTATTGAGCCCAGAACAAGTGAGGTTCCTCCATGTCTCGAGTATCGGCCTGTTGCCCTTTCTCCTCTTGATCATCGGTGGCTATGTCCACTGGCGTAGACGATAATTCAGGGAGGAAAATCGATGAAACTGAAAAGTATTTTTGTATTGACAGCGATGCTGGCGGCATCGGTGATTCTTTATTATTTCACGAGCCAAACCGAACCCCCTCCTCCCACAGCACCGCGTCATTTTGTCTGGGATGTGGAAATGGAGGAGTTGGCCAAGATGGCCATCAGCCTGCCCCCACGTCAGAAAAATGAAGCCTGGGTCAAACACGAAGATCGCTACTGGTACTTCGACCAACCCGATGGACTGAAGGTGAACATGAAACGCTGGGGCGGAGGCATTCCTCTGCTGCTCAGTGGTCCGGGAGCCGAACGCTTGATTGCCGACAATGCCAGCGAAAAGAAGCTCGGGATCTTTGGCCTGATCGAACCGAGAATGAAGATCGATCTGACTCTTGAGAACAGCAAAACCATCCAAATCGATGTCGGGGACAGCACCCCGGATGCTAAGGGTTTTTATGTCCGGCTCCGCCAATCCAAAGCAATCTACACCGTTCACGAATCCTGGTACCATGTCTTAGAACGCCTGGTGCTGGAACCCCCTTATCCGGATCCCGAAGAAAAACCCAAGCCTGTCAATCACAAGTTGCAGGAGAGACAAAAAAAAGAAGCTGAATTGGCCCAGGCCAATCGTGACCGTGGAGATGCCTATCGTGCAGAATATCAAAAGAAATCCGGGGTCGTCGAGTTGGAGAGTGGTCTGCTTTACCGGGTGATCAACAAAGGGAGTGGAAAAATCCCAGTTGGCAATGACACTGTCGAGGTGAACTACACCGGGCGCTTGATCGATGGAACGATTTTCGACCGTTCTCAGCAGGGAGAACCCCTCACTTTCGGATTGGACAAAATCATTCGAGGCTGGAGGGAATCCTTACAATTGATGCAGGAAGGCGCGCACTGGGAAGTCGTCATTCCTCCTGAACTTGCCTATGGGAAGCATGGATCTGGCCCGAAGATAGGATCAAATCAAACCCTTGTGTTTGAAATTGAATTAGTTAAAATCAGATAATCAAATGTAAAAATCCCAATATTAAGGTCATTTTTTCATGGAATTTAATTGAAATTCTTTACAATGTTTTTTGTTTTATCTTTAAAAATATACGAGTGGTTTAGGAAAGTATAAATAATTATGTTTGGGTCTGTATTAAAGAAAGAAGGAACAACTAGACTTTGTTATTCTACTTCAACAGCTTTCAGAGTTTTGTTTTTTTCAAGTGGTGTTATCCTACTCTACATTATATTAAAGGAAGCTGAACAACCATTTAACTTCAATAAAAATATTATTGGCCTATCTATAACCTTAATCTGCTTTGTTTCGGCGATGTATCTCGAACGCTGGGTGTTTGACAAAGAATCGAATCAATTTGAAAAGCATTTCGGACTTCTGTTTGGTTATTTCAAATTGGCAAGACCGTTGGATTGCCTCGAATGTATTTCATTGAATGAATTCAATGGTAACTCAAGTGGAGCAAATGAAATTAAACCTTCAATTTTATCAAGGAACTATGCATCTTTAACTATTGTCACTGCAAACAAAGAAATTTTTAAAATAGATATGGCAAAAAGTTCAGGGACCAAAGAGCTCTTGAAAACTGCAGAAGAAATTTCAAAGTTTTGTGAAATACCATTGATGAACTCGTAAAAAGTCCACTGGATGCAAAATACAGTCTAATTTAGGGGTCATCAAACCATTCGACACGCTCGTTCCTTTCAATACATGGTGCTCTGAGCATCCGATTTTTTCCAGAAGTTGATGCCTCTGACTTTTTACGAAACCAACACTATATAATAACTGATGTTATGCAGTCTCTTCGTAAGTAATTGATTGTATTGATTGTTAAAATTATGAGTGCGCAACATCAATTATTTCCTTGACAGGTTTTGATTTTCCTATTTAACTATACTGGCTACCTATCGCAAGGCTATTTAAGACTGCATGAATTACTGATTACACTATTCTTGCTGATTACTGCGCCTGTCACCACCCATATGCTGGCTAAAACGGCCATGCGCCATGAACTAGAGATACTCGACAAAACGCCAGATAAGGATCTGTCACAGCGTGCTCGAGACCGATTGACCCCATAGGTAGCCGTTTCTTTATAGCGGTGCGTATATTTAAGGACTTAAAGTGAAATTAATATTATCAATATTGGCAGCCGCTCTTGTGACTGGATGCTCAGTTATCGGCCAAAGTGATGTGGAAACGGTCCCCTACACCCTTATAAAATCGGACGAGACTCAAAAAATCGAAGTGCGTCACTACGATTCAATGGTGTTGGTTTCGACTAGTATGTCTAGCGAAAGCGGTAATAGTGCTTTTAGAACGTTGTTCCGCTACATTACCGGTGAGAATGAAGCGGCAACTGAAATTTCTATGACTGCCCCCGTCATTATGAACGATAAAAAAGAGGCGAAAAAAGGGGCCGAAATATCGATGACTGCACCTGTGTTTATGAATGACAGTGCAGACAGCTCTTTGATGTCATTCGTCATGCCAAAAGATTTCACATTGGCAACAACACCAAAACCCACCAACCCAGACGTTCAGGTAAGTGAGCTTAAAGACTATAAAGTCGCTGCGATTCAGTTTAGCGGTACATTGAGTGACAGTAACGTAGAAGAATACACCAACATTCTCGCAAACTGGATTACTGAAAACGGCTACAAAGCCATAAGTGAGCCGGTAAAAGCCGGCTACAACGGTCCCATTACTTTGCCCATGTATCGTCGAAATGAAGTGTTGATTGAGGTTAAGTAGTCATTTTCAACCAATCCGATAATGCAGTGCTTAGGATGATTAAAAGCCCCCGCATTCCACCGGCTATTGCAACACCTGTTGTATGAAAAGGCCCCGCGGTAAGTTATGTTCTTCGTGTGATCGAACACCTGAAGGACGATATGACTTACAAGCGTATGACAGAGGCAGACCGCAGGCAGATCCACCGTTGGCGTCAGGAAGGAGATGGGCTGCGAGAGCTTGCTCAGCGATTGGGGCGAGCGGCGAGCGGCGAGCAGCATCAGCAGGGAGCTTTCCCGCAACACAGGCGGCCGGGGTTACCGTCCAAAGCAGGCGCACGAGCAGGCGCAAAAGCGGGCTCTGCGGCCGGGGCCGCGGTCATGCCCGCCCAAGTGCCCTCCGCCCAGGCAGCATTTGCCGCCGCAATGGCGGACTCGACATCGTTGGCTTTTCCCCTCGGAAACTCGTGCAAAAGCTCACCAGTCGCAGGGTAGTACGTCGGAATCTTCTCGCCGTCGATGGGGTCGACGAACTCGCCGCCAATGTAGAGTTTATTGAAGCAGTCGGCAACGAGGTGGGTTTGGACCTTGGCTAACGACTTCGTTTTGGTGTTTAGTTTCATTTTAACCTTTCATATTAATGAAGAATCTGTTGATTTGAGAGACTGCCTCCCCCGACACTGTGAGCGATGCTGGCGCCTCGGTATTCTTTGATCTCCAGGGCACTGAAGGCATTGACAACCATGTATTGGGTGGGCAAGTCCTCCCAGCGCACCTAGCAGGGTATCGAGCTCCAGCCCGAGTTTAAGCCCCAATGCTACGACCTCGGCGGAGAGCTGACAGGTCGCTTGTGACAGTGGATTGAGCACCAGCTTCATGCGAATACCGCTTCCCACCGCGCCGCAGTGCAATACTGTATCGCCCATCGCATCGAGCAGTGGCCGGGCGCGTTCGAGCTGAGCGGTCTCGGCGCCGACCATGAACAGCAGCTTGCCAGCAGCAGCTTGCCAGCAGCGGCTTCCGCCGGACTGCGCCGGACCTCACGGCTGATCGTGGACTTGTGACGCTTCAGCACGACGGCAATCTCGCTTTGGTGGTGCTCCATTTTCAAAAGAGCCTCGATCTGGTAGCATTCTTCCTGGGTGAGTTGCGTGTCGTCTCTCATCGCTGCATCTCTTGCTTGCTGGTTTGAAAGGCACTGAGTCTAACGCAGCTTGCCTCTCTTTACCAGACGGTGAGTTGCACTTACGAGTTGAATCCGCGTGCCCCATTACTCACATCACCAGCCGCTCGGTAAGCCGCTGCACTTGCCACATGTTGGCTACACACACCACTGGCTCAGAGGCCACCAGCTGTTGTGCTTCCACAATCGCTTCGCCTCCTTGCGCGGCTGAGAGCCGGCAAAATGCGTCCAAAGCGAATCCGAAGCACACAATGTTGTCATCGGTTGTGATGACGCGCAACATTCCATGTCGCAACTCCGCGATAGATGCGCTGGACAGACGAGTATTGCCGAAGCCTTGAGGCGTTGCCAGTGTCACGGCCGCCCACAGGGCATTCTCGCGAACTGCCGAACGCACTTGTTCGTTGAAGCGCGGTTTTCCATCAGTCCGGACCACAGCTTGAGGAAGCACGCCGGGCATTGAATAGAACACACCGCTGCCTTCACACATGTCTGATTCATCCGTAGGGCGAATGTCGAATATTCCTCGCTTCTGAGCGATGTCTTGGGCCAGTCGGTTCTCCTCTCTTTCGAGGCATTCGACCAGTGCCGAAACCACCCCAGCCGCCACCTCGAATCTGCCGTCGCGTAAGGCGCGCCGTCCGACAAGACCGAGTGACGCTGCGCAGGTGGCGCGAACGTGGACCGAATGATCGCGTTTGAGCAGCTCCCGGAGGGCGTTCACGACCTCCGGCTCTGCGGGGGCTGTCTCGCCGAGGGCCCACGCTGCATTCTTCCTCGCCCATTTGTGGGCCGAAGGCGACAGGGCCACGTCCAACGCAACCTCGCACGCCGCATCGGCGCCTGCGGCGACGATGCCGTGGGTGGCCGCACGTCGCACACTCTCGCGGTCGTCCACGAAGGCCTGCCTCAGAACCTCGACTCCCTGCGCCGTCGTTGCCAGGTGGTAGGCCGCGGCAACTCGCTTTGGCTCATTCTCGTCTCCGCAGAGGTACAACTGCTTCTCAAGCTCCTCGGTGGGTTGGTGGGTGGCAACGCTTGGCGGTGCCGCACCGGTAGCCCACGCGAAGATCGGCTCCCACACCGCTGTCGATTCTGGAGAGTCCAGAGGTATGCCAGTAAGCGGGTCCACAGCAGGCAACAGCCGCATGCACGCATTCTCATGCTCTGACGGAGACGGATCGCTCGCTGGCGCCTGCGGAGGCTCCGTTGTCCGATACATCCAAAATCGCCACATATAGCGAGGGTTCTCAACCCAGAGTGATGGGTCATCGCTGCGCCGCTGCCCTCGGTGGAAGCAGTTTGGGTTCATTAGCACAACAGAACCTGCGGGCACACAGAGCTTGACCTGGTGGACAAGTGGCCACTGAGTGCCTGCGACGGCACTGTCTAAGCGTCGGTCCCGCTCTGCGAGGTCAGGATTTGCACCCATTTTCTCTCGCACAAAGTTGTAGTCCAAGAATTCAAGGCAGATATTGTCGTTGTTCTCGTCATGGTCGAAGGTCCAGTATTGTGAGTGTGGCATGAGCGCTGTCGGCCCCATAGCCTCTGGGACCTCCTGGGGGTAGTAGAACAAGTCGATGGTCTCGAGGTGATGGTGACGGAGGCCTGGTTTTCGCGCATTCCATGGGAGTAGGTCGTCCTTGTGCCAGTGCTGATCATAGGAGCCGGCTTGGATCACTTGGCTTCCAAAGGGCACGATCGCCCAATCTGGACCAAGGATGCCCTCCACTGCAGCCGTGAGCCCTGGTGAGGCAAAAATCTCGGACAGCTCTGGGACTTCCGCAGCAAGGTTAGCAGCAAAGATTTCATTTTCTGTTACCGATTCCTCCTCCGCGGCACCGGTCGGCGTGGCGGTTTGTACTCCGCCCCGCGACGGTGGCAGCCCCCTGCCCACCTGCTCTCGTTGAGCCACACGTACGGCACCGGACGGCATGGTGTCTTGTCTCTTTGCGCGCTGCCACTCCAGTGCATTGAGCGCTGTCGATGTCTGCTGGTGGATTCGTGGATGAATGCTGGCGTCCACACCCAGGTCCTCGGGTGTCAGCAAAATGAAACCTCGCGACACGTATTCTGCCAACTGGGCCCGTGAATTGATGCTTGCGGCGGCCCGTGACTCTTCTAGCGTGTGGGTTACACTGATGGTATGCGTCGGTTTATACATGGTGGTATGTGTTTTCATAACCTGAGTTTTGTGAGTTTTTCTAAAAAATGATGGACTCGTAAAAAGTTTGCATCCGCACAACGGACTGAAAACAAACGGGATTCAAGATGAAAGCGCTTGATTATACTCCACGAGCCGTGATATAATTTTAAGTAATTTCAACAGCTTGCAGACAGCTGATCATGATTCGCACAAAAGACCACAAAACGCTCAACATGTTCGACTCTCTGGATCATCTTGGTCCGAGACGCAGGCAACTGCTGGAGCAGTCCTGGGCACCGGTTTTCCGCAAGGAGATCCTTCCCGAGCTTCCCGTGGAGCAGGTCGCCCCGTTCTACTCGGAACAAAACGGGGCCCCGACGAAAGAACTTTACGCAATGTTGGGTCTGATGCTTGCTCAACAGACCTTCGACCTGACCGACAAGGAGGCAGTCAGACAGTTCGCCTTCAACTTCGAATGCCATCATGCCCTCGGCATTGGCGACGATTCGGACCAAAGCGCCTACGTTTCGGAAAAGACCCTGTGGAACATGCGCCGCTTGCTGACAGAGCATGATCTCTACCAGGCGATGTTCGAGATTCCCACCAAAAAGCTTGCCGAACTGTGCGGAGTCGATCCCTCGCTGCAACGACTCGATTCGGTGCGGGCACTCCCCAACATCTCAGTCTGTCAGCGAACGGGGCTGTTTGAGTTTTTACGAGTCCATCACTCCTTATTAATTTTTAGCTTTTTTCGGTAAACCCAAACGGCCTACTTTCCCGCGTAAACGAGGGTCGAGCAGGTCGCGCATGGCATCCCCGAGCATGTTAACCCCGTAAATCACGACGGCCAGAGTCATGCCCGGCCAGAAGGCCAGCCAAGGCTGTTCCATCATATATTTTTGACC
>JAAZXX010000139.1 GCA_014239995.1 Verrucomicrobiia bacterium | reverse complement strand
TTGTCTCGGTGTAGGAGAGAACGGGCATATTGCTTTCAATGATCCCCCCGTGGCGGATTTTCAGGACCCTCACCTGGTCAAATTGGTCAAGCTCGATGACGCATGCAAGATGCAACAAGTGAATGAAGGGCACTTTGAAAGTCTGGAAACGGTGCCTCCTTACGCCTTCACGCTCACGATCCCCGCCCTCTGCTTGGCAGAGAAGATCGTATGTTTGAGCCCTGAGACTCGTAAGGCCGCAGCGGTCAAGGCGGCACTGGAGGGACCCATCGGAACTGCCTGCCCTGCTTCTGCCTTGAGACAGCAGTCCAAGGCGACCATGTACCTTGATCAGGACTCTGTGGCGCTGCTTGACCACTGACAGGGTGCCTGAGCTGCCCGGGCCGGCATCGGTGAAAATCATGCAGTCCTCCTCTTTCATGTATATGCCGGGATGGGGTGTTCTGTGGCCATTGGTGGCTTATGTCGGACTTGCCATTCCGTGCGTTTCCGAGAGCCCGTTGCCCCTAGTCCTCCATGGTTTTGATCGTCCACCTGCATCCTTTCATCGAGCTCCCGATGCCTACCGAAACCCGCTCTTGTTTGATGATGGGACACGGGTTGTGAGTGTGGAGGACTGGTCCAGGCGTCGTGAAGAAATCCTGGATGCATGGATGCGCCTGATGGGGCCATGGCCTGAGCTGCTCAAGGAGGGGAGACTCGAGCCGGGGAACGCAGAACAAAAGGATGGCTATCGTCAGCAGCGTGTTCGCCTGCGTATTGCACCCGATCAACGTGCCGAGGGATGGCTTCTACTTCCAGATGGAGAGGGTCCCTTTCCATCGGTGCTTGTCGTTTACTATGACCCTGAAACCAGCATTGGATTGAAGGCGGATAAGCCAGGCAGGGATTTCGGGCGTCAACTGGTTCGGAAAGGTTTGGCCACGCTGAATATTGGAACTCCCGGAGGCGACGCATGGAAACCCGAGCTGGGGGAGGCTCGCTGTCAACCTCTTTCCTTTCATGCCTATGTTGCTGCTAACGCATGGTTTGCCATGGCGGCACATCCGTCTTTAGATCCCAGGCGTATTGGCATTGCCGGGCATAGTTACGGGGGTAAATGGGCGATGTTCGCCGGGGCAATGTGGGATCGATTTGCAGCAGTGGCTGTCAGTGATCCCGGTATTGTCTTTGACGAAACACGTCCTGATGTCAACTATTGGGAGCCTTGGTATCTTGGCTTGGACCCTGATCTACAACGTCCGCAGGTTGGTATTCCATCGGTGGATAACCCAAGGACGGGTGCCTACCGTACCATGATCGAGCGGGGCATGGATCTGCATGAAATCCATGCTTTGATGGCGCCCAGGCCGTTCCTTGTTTCAGGAGGCAGTGAAGATTCTCTGGAACGCTGGCATGCCCTCGATCACCTGGTTCATGTCAACAGGCTGCTGGGCTCTGAGCAGCGGGTCTTCTTTACCCAGCGAAAGGGACACGGCCCCACACCCGCCTCCAATGAACAGTTGAATGCCTTTTTTGAGCATTTTCTGAAGCCCTAGTCAGAGTCTTCCAGCCTCAAAACCGTTGTGCCATGGCACGGCCTGCAAGGTATCCCGTGGTCCAGGCGGCCTGGAAGTTGAAGCCACCGGTCTCGGCATCGACATCCAAGGCTTCACCCGCAAAATAGAGGCCGGGGAGGATTTTGCTTTCCATGGTTTTGAAGTCGATTTCCCGCAAATGGACTCCGCCGCAGGTGACAAACTCATCTTTGTTGCGACTCTTGCCGATGACCTTGAACCGGGTGCACATGAGTATATTCGTCAGTGTTTCCAGCTGGGCCCTGTTCATCTGGCACCATGTCTTTCCGGTGGGGTGATTTACAGAAGCCAGCATGCGCTGCCAAAGACGCTTTGGCAGGGAGAATGGTGAGGTGTTGGAAACCTGTTTTTTGTTATTCCTGGATTGAAAGGTCTTTAAGGCCTGCATGGGATCATCCACGTGCGCTATCCAGCGAATCGTGCAGGCAAGCGATCCCTTGCTGGCATGCAGTTCACGCGCCGCCCAGGCCGAGAGTCTTAGAATCGCTGGACCACTGAGTCCCCAGTGAGTGATCAGAAGGGGGCCCTCACAGCGGATCTTGGTTCCAACAAGTTGAGCTGTTACCTCCTCCACGCTGAGGCCCTGGAGGCCCTCGATCAAGGGGTCCCTGACCTTGAATGTAAAGAGCGAGGGAATTGGTTCTACGATGTGATGACCGAGTCTTGAAAACATGTCTGTTGTGGGGCCCGCCTTCATCCCCCCGGCGGACCAGAGAACTCTACGACACCGCAGGGGAGGCGCATTGCGTAATTCCAGAATAAATCCGCCCGCTGTCAACGGCCTCACGCGCCTGACCTCCAGCCCTGTCCGGACTTTAACGTCTGCCCGCCGTGCTGCTTCCGTCAGGCAGGTCACGATGCTGGATGAACGATCGGAGACAGGGAACATGCGTCCGTCCTCCTCGGTTTTCAGCGCCACATCGCGTTCCTCAAACCACTGAACCGTGTTCGAGGGTTGCCAACGGTGAAAGGGACCCAATAACTCACGATGACCGCGTGGGTAATGTGTTGTCAGCTCGGCTGCATCAAAGCAGGCGTGGGTGACGTTGCACCGTCCTCCGCCAGAAATGCGTACTTTTACTAGTACCTCGGACCCTTTCTCGAGGATGAGCACGCGTAGTCCTGGATGATGTTCCTTTGCGGTGATTGCCGCAAAAAAACCAGCAGCGCCTCCGCCCACCACCACCACGTCCACATTCTCGCGACACCGTTCCGGGGAAGGTTCATTAGGTTTGATTGCTGCAGAAGCCTCGCTTTGGAGGTGTCTGGTCTTCATTCAGGGCAATGCATCCGAGGGTGTTTCAAGGGTCTGCATGAGGCCTTTCACCTGTGTCAGGATGTTGGACTCGATACTGGTTCGGAAGGGTCCATAAAGGCCGTAATAAATGAGGGAAGATTCCGCTTCGTAACCACCTTCCTTGAGGATTCGCACGTTGGGGATGTAGCACGGTACCTCGTAGGCATAGCCAATGCACCAGGGGTGATCGTCAGCGTATTGTCGCTTGAGTCGGATGGCATAATCGACCACGACCTCACCAGCAAGGTTCATGAAGGTCAGGTCCGTTCCTATACGTACGATGGACATGGGCAGGGGGATGGAGAGCGGCATTGCCCCACCCTGGTTCAGGATGGCCAGGAATTGTTCTGCACGACGTCGGACATAGATGTCGTCGCTTTTTGCGTCTTTCTCAAGCTGGGGTCGGTCTGGGGCAGCTTCCAAGTGCAGATCCATTTCCTTGTAGGTATGTGCGAGTCTGCCCTCCACGCTTCGCATGGGCTTGTTGAGCACTTCAATGACAGCCCCGGCCAGTTCGACCCCATGTCGTTTGGCGTCCATGATATCTCCCCTGGGCGATGGGTTTTGATCGGCTCCCATGCCGGTCATAAAGATGGCCATGGCCCCGGGATACACGTTTTCAAGGGATGCGCGTGCATAGGCCATATAATCTCCACTGACCTGAAAGAATCCATTCCCCGAAACGCTGGTGCCGTGGCATGCATATCCGAAAAGAATCCCCCTGAGTTCACCTTGTGTGCTTAAAATGCTCAGGACAGGGACATCCCAGTCGACAGGGCCATCAGGGTTCTCACCAAAACGGATGCCCTCCGGGCGGTAGATACGCCTGTTCATGGCGAAGGTAGCTTCACCCACCCCATGCTTGAGCTGGGCAGGACTCAGGTCTTTCAATGCAAGCGAGACCACTTCTGCCAATTGTGACTGCAAGCGTTTGCTGTAGCGGCGTATCACTTCCTTGTCCTTGGCAGGCATGATGGCCATGACCTCAAGTGTGTCGGCCAAGACCGGGGCACTATGCGTATGGCTGCTGACGACCATTACCGAGCCTCTTGGTAAGCCGTGTGTTGCAGCCAGTTTCTTGAGGACTGGTTCCATGAAACGTCTGCTGACTTCGCAGTTGTCCAGAGCCACGAAGACGAAACGCTGGTTACCGGACCGCAATGCCAGTGCTTGGGCCTTGAGGGGGATATCCACACCCTCGCTCGGTTTTCTGCGTGCTGCATAGCCGGCCAGAAAAATGGGTTCCTCCGGAGTGATGTCCAGCTGGGCAAGGCCCGCTTCAATGACCGGTTCCTTGTCTTCACGGGCTTCCAAAACGATGCAAGCCCCGATCAACAGGCAGTGAATGATTCGTCGCATGGCTTATGGTTTGTTCCTTAGCCCGGCATGAAACACTATGCTGGCCCCCCCGAGCCATGGACCAAGACTGCATGCTTGCACGGTATCACATGCCTCGCGAGCCTAATCTGCATCTCGCCGGAACGTGGTTGCATGGAAAAGACACATCCGTTGCTGAGCCTTCCTTTTTCCCTTTAAGGCGATAGGAATCGTTGAGGCGATTTGTCAGGAAAAGCGATTAAGCAGGATAAGGTGCGGCTCCGAGGATGGCGCAAGTTGTTGTCATTCAATTCCCTTTTTTTTCACGTTGCAAAGCGTAGGACTTGTGGATTTGATGGAGGCATGACTCAGGAGGGTTCATCAAACGGGCATCGCCGTTATCGCCCGACCATGGGGCCTCGGCTTCAGGTTCTGCTCTATGCGGTGCTGGGCTTGTTCGCAGTGCTCGGCGCCAATTCTGCGTATCTCAGTGCCATCACCTTGTTGGAGTGGTGGTACGATGAACTTTATCAAAACTATTTTTATCAGTATATGTTCCTGGCGCACCTGGTTCTGGGCATTGTCCTGGTGTTCCCATTCTTGTTTTTTGCTTTCGCGCACCTCCGGCTTGCTTACAAGCGGCGCAATCGTCGGGCCGTCAAGGTGGGTTATGGTCTGCTGGTCATTTGCCTGATCCTGCTCTTATCGGGATTTGCCCTCATGCGGGTGGAGGGATTTGAGGTCAGGAATCCCAACACGCGCCTCTGGCTGTATTGGGCACACGTCATCACTCCCATACTTGTGGTGTGGTTGTACGTGCTGCATCGCCTGGCGGGTCCGCGTCTCCAGTGGAAGGTTGGTGCCGGTTGGGCCCTTGCGGTTGGGGTGGTCGTCGTCGGTATGGCTGGCTTGCATAAACAGGACCCGCGTCGGTGGAACCTTGAAGGTCCCAAGGAAGGGGAACAGTATTTCGAGCCTTCACTCGCAAGGACGGCTACGGGTCAGTTTGTTCCGGCCAAAACCCTGATGATGGATGAGTATTGCCAGCGATGTCATGAAGATGCCTACCATGATTGGTTCCACAGCTCACATCACTTCAGCTCGTTCAACAATGAACCATATCTGTTTTCCATCAAGGAATTGAGGGACGTGCTTATCAAGCGGGACGGTGATGTCAAGGCATCCCGATGGTGCGCCGGGTGCCATGATGTCGTCCCATTTCTCAGTGGCGCCTTTGATGATCCAGAGTTTGATATGCGTCATCATCCAACGGCGCATGCTGGCATTACGTGTACCGTGTGTCACTCCATGACCCATGTCAACAGTACCAAGGGAAACGCGGCCTATACCCTTGAGGAGCCGATTCATTATCCATTTGCCTTCAGTGACAATACGGCCCTTCAATATGTCAATGAGCTCCTGGTCAAGGCCAAACCAGCCTTTCACAATAAGACCTTCCTCAAGCCGCTGCACAAGACCTCAGAATACTGCTCGGTGTGCCACAAAGTCAGCCTTCCAGGGGAACTGACGCATTACAAGGAATGGTTGAGAGGGCAGAATCACTACGACAATTTCCTTCTCAGTGGTGTCTCGGGCATCAATGCCAGGGCTTTTTATTATCCTCCCAAGGCAGAACGCAACTGCAACGATTGCCACATGCAGTTGGAGGCTTCGGAGGATTTTGGGGCCCGGCTCTTTGATGATTCCGGAGAACTCAAGATCCATGACCATCTCTTTCCATCTGCCAATACAGCACTGCCCCATCTCCGCAAGGCACCTGAATGGGTCAATCAGGCCCATGAAACATTCCACGAAGGTAACCTCAGGGTGGATCTTTTTGGTATCAAGGAAGGAGGCACGGTGGATGCACCCCTCATCGCCCCTCTTCGCCCGGAAGTTCCTGACCTCAAGCCCGGCCAGAGTTACCTGTTTGAGATCGTGATTCGCACCCTGAAACTTGGTCACATCTTCACACAAGGGACTGCGGATTCAAACCAGGTATGGCTGGAGGTCACGGCGGAGGACGGCGATAAGGTCCTGGGCCAAAGTGGTAGTTTTGGAGATCAGAACCGTGTGTATCCTTGGTCGCATTTCGTGAACGTTTACATGCTCGACAAGGATGGAAACAGAATTGACCGGCGAAATGCTGGGGACATCTTTACCCCGCTTTATAACAACCAGATTCCGCCTGGTGCGGCTGCGGTGGTGCATTACAGGTTCAGAGTGCCCGATACGCAGACAAAGGCCATCCGCCTTCAGGTGAAGCTTAAATACCGGAAGTTTGACACCACCTACATGCAGTATGTTTATGGCAAGGATTATGTGAATGACCTGCCTGTTTCCATTCTTTGCGAGGATGCAGTGGCCTTTGGCATCGAAGGCGGCGATCCAGACCCGCAGGATTTCACCGCTGAGATTACTCCAGCTGGATTCCCGACCTGGCAGCGCTGGAATGATTACGGCATTGGTCTCTTGCTCAAGGGCTCAGCCGGCAGTGACAAGGGGGAGCTGAAGCAGGCCTCTAAGGCCTTTGCGCAGGTTGAGGCACTGGGTTACCCTGAGGGGCCGGTCAACATGGCCCGAGTCTTCTTCAAGGAGGGTAGAGTGGATGATGCCGCTCTCGCCCTGCAGCGTGCCGCTGCTTTCGATCCACCTGCTCCCCGTTGGACCATTGCATGGTTTACAGGTCGGGTGCATGCGCAAAATGGTGAACTTGACGAGGCCATTCAAAATTATCGAAGCATCCTCGAGGATCGTTATGCCGAACTGGACGAACGTGGTTTTGACTTCAGCAAGGACTATGTTGTCATCAACGAGTTGGGGCAGACCTACTACCTGCGGTCCAAGCTGGAGCGCGGGCAGCCCGAGCGAGAGAGGCAATTTCTCGACCTTGCGATCCAGCAATTCCAGCATACCCTTCAACTGGACTCAGAAAACCAGACTGCGCATTACAACCTCTCGCTGATTCATGCTGAACTTGGGAATGAGGACAAGGCCACCCATCATCGTGAACTGCACGAGACGTACCGCTTTGACGATAATGCGAGGGATCAGGCGGTGGCGCTTGCGCGATCCAGGGATCCCGCAGCGCGACATGCCTCTCAAGGCATCGTCATCCATGACCTTCAGAGGCATCCACCTGATGCGGCTCCGTGATGCTCTGTGCCTTCAAACGCCCATTGGCAAATTTGCCTTTTCTTGAATAGTTGCGTGTCCTTTTGATTGTCTTGAATAAAATTGCCAAGAAAATTTCTGCTTTGACTGTGGCCGGGAGTTCATTATTCTCCTCGGTCCCTGTGATTTGTATCTTTAATGAGACAGATTAGAACCATAGCATGGAACGCCTTCATGGAGTTGTTGCGTCAGCCGGTCTTTCTCCTGCTGATGACTTCTTCTGCCGTGTTTGCTGTTTTCCTTGCCAGCACGCCTTACTTTGGCTTTGGGGATGATCCCAAACTTGTCAAGGATAGTGTTTTGGCGACCTTGCTGCTGGTGGGATTGTTTGGGGCTGTGGTCAGTGCCTCCACCTCAGTGGCCCATGAGATCCGCACTGGAACTGCGCTGGCGGTCTTGTCCAAGCCAGTGGGCCGTGTGGGCTTCCTCATGGGGAAGTACGTGGGTCTGGCAGCTACTCTAGCCGTTCTCACCTACGTCAACATGATCAGTGCCCTGGTTGCCAGCAAGATATCTTTCACCGCATACGGCGAGGTCGACAAGACGGCCTTCTTTGTCTTCACGGGCGCTATCGCCTTGGCATATCTGCTGGCAGGCTTTACCAATTACTTCCTGAACCGCACCTTTACCTCGGATGCGGTGTGCTTTGTCGCCGTGATGGTTACCATTGCCTTTGTCTACATTGCATTCAAAGAGCGCAACGGAACGATGTATGAGGATCATATCGATCTGGACTGGCGTTTGATCCCGGCGTCCATGTCGATCTTTTTATTGTCATTCGTATCCGCCTTCGAAATGGTAGAGGAAAGC
>JAAZXX010000138.1 GCA_014239995.1 Verrucomicrobiia bacterium | reverse complement strand
CATGGCGATCACGTATTTGGGGGAAGGCATCTGTTTGTAGAGGCGCACGACCTGTGGAGCCATTTTTTTGGTCACTGTTCCTGAGACGATCATCAAGTCGGCTTGACGGGGAGAGGGTCGGAAGACTTCGGCTCCGAATCGGGCCAGATCGTAGCGTGCCATGGAGGTTGCGATCATTTCGATGGCACAGCAGGCCAAGCCAAACTGGAGGGGCCACAGTGAGTTGCCACGCCCCCAGTTGTAAAGGTCGTTCAGGGTGGTGGTGAAGATGCCAGCCTTCTGTAATTCGCTCTTTAGACCTTCGTCCATACTTCCTTGTGCCATTTTAAAGTGTGTTGTGTAAGGTGTATTCCTGTCATTTCTGGGAGGGAGGTGATGCGGAGAATTGCCATTTCAACAAACCTTTAGCCCACGCCCAAGCCAACCCCTCCATCAGCAGGAAGACAAAGGCCAGAATGGCACCGATGGCCCCCCATGGCAAATCCCGATAAACAGCTGCTATGGGCAGGAGAAATAGTATTTCCACATCAAAGACTAGAAAAATGATACCATAAACGTAATATTCAGCCTTGAGCGGGATCCAGTCGTTGTTGGCGGTTTCCAGTCCGCATTCGTAAACGGCATTCTTGACGGCATCTGGTTGGGCGGTGCCTGTCCACCGAGTCCAGACGTATGCCATGCAGACCGGAAGCAGACCCATCATGAGTGCCGACACGGCAAACACGCTCAACAGGAGAAAAGGGGAATATGCTGTGGGAGATTCCATGGAAGGCAACGCGGTGATCCCTCGGGGCGGGTCAGTTTTCTTCTTGCGTCGAATGCTTCACCAAGCCAACAGCGTGGGCAATGTCGTCAAATTCTTCGCGGGAAACCTCTTCCAGACGTTTGCCACGCTCGGATAGTTTTTCATTGATTTTGACGGCCTTCTCCACCATGCAGTCATGCGTCTCCTCAGTGCCTCCAACCAATGCGAAGTTTTCACCCTTGGTCACCCGCTTGTGCCCATCTGAGTCTAAACCCACTCCCACCATCAGTGCTTTTGGGTCCTGTTTTCGACCTTTGTTGATCATGCACCTCCAACTTAATGGTTTCCAGGCATTGTGCAATCCTGAACTGTAAAACATTCAAAAAAATATCACTCAGGCTGGTCTGCCATGTTTGCTGGTAAACCTTGGGGCGGATGGCTCATGTCCAGTCGGCTTCCCCATTCGTTGAGAGCCACTTCATTGTTTTTGAACCCAGAGGGATCCAGTAGTGCCAGTGCACTGCCGATAATGTAAAATGATCCCGTGATCAGGACGGGACGGTCAGGCTTACAAAAGGTGGCTTCAAGGGCCGCCTCAAGGGAAGCATGGCAGCATTGAAATGCCGGATTCCTCGCTAGCTTGTGTTCCTTCAGGTAGGCCCGCATGGTTGCAGGAGAGGCGGATCGTTGGCTCTGCGTAGGAACTAGATGGATGGTTTGTGCACAGGGCGCCAGGATATGCAGCCCCTTCCTCCATGGTTTGTCTTCCAGGGAACCAAAAACCAGATCAAAACGGGTCTCTCCAAAGCGCTCCCTCCAATGGGTGATCAAGGCCTCATAGCCGGCTTCATTGTGGGCTACATCCAGTATGAACCTTCCCCCATTTCGCTCGAGTTCCTGAAAGCGTCCCATCCACTGGGTCTGTTGAATGGCAGTGGGTATCTCCTGTTTCAAGAGCGGAAATGTTTCTTCCAGGAGGTAGCATGTCCGGTAGGCAAGGGCGGCGTTGATGCGTTGATGCGTGCCTGAGAGAGCAGGTTGTATGTGCGCAGGCAGTGATGTCTGGTCCACCTTGTAAAGGGGTGCTTTCATCTCGGCAGCCACTTTTTGTATCTGAATGAGTGCCGATGGTGTGCGGGTGGCAGTGATGATCGGGATGCGGGGCTTGATGATGCCGGCCTTTTCACGGGCGATGCTCCCCAGGGAATCCCCAAGCCATGGCTGGTGATCCAGGGAAACGTTGGTAATGACCGTACACTCAGGGGTCACGATGTTGGTAGCATCCAGACGTCCGCCCATTCCGGTTTCCCAGATAACGATATCACACTTCTGTTCTGCAAAATAAGACAGGGCCATGACTGTCAAGAACTCGAAAAAGGTTGGGCTTAAGGATGCTTTGCCGGAGGATTGCAAGGCCCTCAGGCGTTGGACGTGTCGGCTGAGCTCGGATGGCTGTATGGCTTTGCGCTGGACCTGAATGCGTTCTGTCAATTCAAGCAGATGTGGGGAAGTAAACATGCCCACCTTGTAGCCGGAATGGCGGTAAATCCCTTCCAGAAAAGCGCATACGGAGCCTTTGCCATTGGTGCCTGCCACATGGATGAAACGCAGTTGCTCCTGAGGCGAACCTGCGAGTTTGGCCAGGAGACGTGTGGTTTCCAGCCCCAGTTTGGTGCCAAAAAGTCGACGCTCGTAAAGATAAGTGATGGCTTCCGTGTAGGTCATGGCTTTGCTGTAGCCTCTGGAGAACCCTTGGGGATGGTAGGAGTGAATGGACGGGTGCCAAGGACTATCCCTGATGATGCTTCAACCCGATGACAGGGGTTCATATCCCGGGGAAGGGTCGGATGGGATCGGTATGGATTGCATGTCAGACCTTGGACTCGGGATTGGATTGGGGGTGAACCTTGGCAGGGTCCTGCATGCAGGCCTCGATAAAACCGCTGAAAAGAGGGTGTGGATGATTGGGTTTGCTCTGGAATTCAGGATGAAACTGGCACGCGATGTAAAAGGGATGCTTCTTGATTTCAACCATTTCAACCAGTTCGTTTCCCGAAGTGGTGCCTGAAATAGCCAGACCTGCCTGTTCGAACTGTTCCCTGTATTGGTTATTGAACTCAAAACGGTGTCGATGACGCTCCTTGACAATCTTGGAACCGTAGAGTTCCAAGGCAAGAGACCCTTCCCTCAGGTGGCAATCCTGGGCACCCAGCCGCATGGTGCCTCCCTTGTGCTCCACATCCTTCTGTTCCTCCATCAACCAGATCACGGGGTGTGGGGTGTTTGCGTCGAATTCCATTGAGTGGGCCTGTTCCAGCCCCAGAACGTGGCGTGCAAATTCAATGGTTGCAATCTGCATTCCAAGGCATAAACCGAGGTAAGGGATGTGGTTTTCTCGCGCATATTTGGCCGCGATAATTTTCCCTTCCGTGCCACGCTCTCCAAACCCGCCTGGTACGAGGATGCCTGCGAGTCCCTTGAGGGTTTTTTCCGGGTTTTGTAGATCGATATCCTCGGCATCCACCTTCTCAATCTCCACCCCGCAGTCATTCGCGACCCCGCCATGGATGATCGCTTCATACACCGATTTGTAGGCATCATTCAATCCAACGTATTTGCCGACGACACCGATACGCACGCAGTGTTGCGGGGCAATCAGTTTACGAATAATTTCCTGCCATGCGGTCATGTCTGCCGCCGGAACCTCCAAGTGTAGAAGATCGCAGATCAAGGTATCCATGTTTTCGCGCTGGAGCATCAGTGGTACTTCGTAAATGCTGTGATCGACATCCTTCTCTTCGATGACGGCCTTATACGGAACATTGCAGAACATGGAGATCTTCTCGCGCAGTTCCTTTCCCAGTGGTTTTTCGGTGCGACAGACAAGCAGGTGTGGGGCAATCCCGATTTCACGCAACTTGGCGACCGATTGCTGCGTGGGTTTGGTTTTGAGCTCACCTGCCGCCTTGATGAAGGGCACGTAGGTCACGTGGACAAAAATCGCATTATTGTATCCTACTTCCAGTGCAAACTCTCGTATGGCCTCAAGAAAAGGCAAACCTTCGATGTCTCCGGTGGTGCCCCCTATCTCGGTAATGATGACATCCGCCTTGGTGATTTCAGCCAGTCTGTGGATGCGTTCCTTGATCATGTCGGTGACATGGGGGATGACCTGGACGGTCTTGCCAAGATATTCACCCTTGCGTTCCTTCTCCAAAACCGATTTGTAAACCTGACCACTGGTGAGGTTGTTATAGCGTGTGAGCTTGGTGTCGGTGAAGCGCTCATAGTGTCCCAGATCCAGATCGGTTTCCGCACCATCATCCAGTACGTAAACTTCCCCGTGCTGGAAGGGACTCATGGTCCCGGGATCCACGTTGAGGTAAGGGTCGAACTTTTGAATGGAGATTTGAAGTCCACGGTTCTCAAGGAGGGTTCCCAAGGCGGCCGCCGTCAGGCCCTTGCCAAGGGAACTCACAACACCGCCGGTGATGAAAATGTATTTAGTCTGATTCATGCCTGTATTATTTGCTTCCAAGATGGGCTATGACCCTCTGAATGTCCGATGGCGTGTCCACCCCGATATTTTCGTGTGCCACGATAGAGACATGGATGGGAATTCCGTGGTCAATGGCCCTGAGTTGTTACAGTTGCTCCGCTTTCTCAAGGGGGGAAACCGGCCACTGGACCAGCTGGGCCAGAGTGTCCTTGCGGTATCCGTAAATGCCAAGATGTTTCAAAAAGGGAAAAGCTTGCAACTGGCGAGCCACTGGCTGGTCGAGCGATTCCCTGACACAGGGAATCGTGCGGCGTGAAAAATAGATGGCCTGGGATGCCTGGTTCAGAACCACTTTATTAACGTTTGTGTTGTCATAATCCTCCGGGTCCCGAATGGGGGTAGCTGCTGTGGACATGGGAGCCTTTTCCAAGGCCTTGGCGACGAGGTTGATAACAGCCGGATCCATCATGGGTTCGTCCCCCTGGATGTTGATGGCACCGTCGCAACTTGGGAGACCTGCCACCACCTCGGCAATGCGGTCGGTTCCGCTCGGGTGGTTTTCAGAGGTCATCTCGACTCGGCAAAAGGGGCGCACATGGTCCGCAATACGTGCATCGTCCGTGGCAACAATCACTTCTTCAAGGGCGGCGGCTTGCTGACACTGTTCGACGACACGCTGTATGAGGGATTTCCCAGCAATATCCGCCAGGGGTTTGCCTGGAAAGCGGCTGGATTTGTATCGCGCGGGGATCACGCCGACAATGTGCATATGGTTCAGATTAACGAGCTGAGAGGGGAACATCAAGGGAGGAGAGGGTAAAACTTTTTTTTTTGGTAAACCCGTTGAAAAGCATTGCACCCGACTTCCGAAGCCGACAAAATGCTCATTCCTTCAGTAACGGAGAGGTGGCTGAGTGGTTGAAGGCACACGCCTGGAAAGCGTGCGTACCTTAACAGGTATCGGGGGTTCGAATCCCTCCCTCTCCGCCATTTGTATCATCCGATCGCGACCGATTGTGGACAGGGGACTTGTTATTTATCCCTGACCAGCGAGCCAAAACAGGTGCGAGCCCGCCTTGCCTGCGGACAACATTTGATCATTTCCTGCCTGAATGAATCAAACTAACCTGCCAGCCTCTAGGTGTTGCCATGCGGATTCCTTGAGATGTTCTTGAAATCCAGCAAGCGGAGAGGTTTCGTGCTTATAAAGCGGCCCCTGCAGGAGAGAGTCCATTGCGTTCCATGGACGCGACGGCAACACGTTTCTCACGATCCTCCAATCAAGGTTTAGCTTTCAGGAACAAGGTTGATCGTTTTTTGTGGCCATGGCACGGCGATCCACGCACCTTGCTTGGGGAATGGTTCCCTCGGGTGTCCTTCTCTCGAGCTGTTGTGAAAAAGATCGAGTATTTGGGTGATATCCTTTCAGGTCCACTCCCGAGCCTGGTCTGGGCTTCTTAAACTCCATGCCGTCGGGGCTTGAGATACTCAAATGAATATGGAGTTTCTGATCCACGACCATCTTTACAAATCCTTACGATCTTTGTTTGATTCTCAATAAATGACAGTTCCATTAGGATTCCAGACGTCTCATTTGTCATGGGATATTCTCTAGAGGGCGCTCGCAATCATATGCTACTTGATACTATTTAAGCTCGACTCTGAGCGTGTGGATGGAGCCTTCAAATGCGAAGGGACGCCGTTCGTCATAGTCAGTCGCAACCGGTGAACCGAGATCGATGCCGACATCAAAGGTTTCAGTTGCCGTGAAGGCGCCTGGAACCGTTTGCTTGAGTGTGGTTCCTGCGATTTCAATTCCATCGACCATGATCTGGACCTTTCCGCTGCCGCCCGGCCGAGATATGTCGGTGCTCACCTCGATCAGGTGCTTGCCAGGCGCAATGGGTGTGCCACTTCTCGCGGTGTAATGCTCCAGGATCATCATGTTATATTCGTAAACAAGGTAACCTTTGTCCATATAGACGGTCATACCTCCGGATGCACCCCCAACAGCGTAGAGAACCCCGCTGGCGTGCTTGCCAGTTTCTACTTCAATACGGACATGATTACTCACCCTGCCTACCCCTGGTGCGGTGAATTCGGGCATGCGCCGGGTGTTTTGCCTGAAAGTCCACTGGGTATAGTCCGTTTTGAGGCGATCTTCGGGATGCATTCGAAGCCAGAGTCCTGCCCCAATGGGAAAGTCCTTGTTGTCCTCCGCCAGCATGAGAAAGCGTTTCTTCATCTCATTCAGTTTTTCCGGGTGTTTCTGGGCGAGATCCTTTGCCTGGGAGAAATCCTGACGCAAGTTGTAAAGTTCCCACACATCATCTGCAGAATTCCAGTGTTGCATACGCCGCACGGAGCCTGGTGTATCCCATGGAATAAAGGGACCGGGGGTTCCCGCAAACCATCCCTCATGATAGATCCCACGGCTGGCATTGTTGTCAAAGAACTGTTGTTTTTTACGTTCCTGGACCGTTGCGTCCTTGAAAGTGTAGGCAAGGCTGATCCCGTCCATCGGGACTTGTTTTTCACCCATCACCACCTCGGGAGGAGTGATGTCAAGCAACTGGTAGATGGTGGGAGCGATATCGATGACATGATGAAACTGTGAGCGGACCGTTTGGTCCGGTTGAATATGAGCCGGCCATGAGACGACCATTGGGTTACGGGTTCCCCCGAAATAGGAACCCATCAGCTTGGTTCCCTTGAAAGGCGTGCTGCCCGCCCAGGCCCATCCTGCATGGTACATGTTGTCGGTTTTAGGGGTGCCCAGTGCGTCGATCCCTCCAATGCGTTCAAGTGCCGCGAGTTGTTGTTCGACGGTGTTGGGTATGTTGTTCTGGGCCAGTAACTCACTCACGGATCCGCGTTGACCTTCCGAACTCGAGCCGTTGTCCCCAAAGATATAGAAAATGAGGGTGTTTTCCCTGAGGCCTCGCGACTCAAGTCCCTGAACGAGGCGCCCGACCTGATGATCTGTATGTTCAACATAACCCGCAAATATTTCCATTAACCTGGTTTGAAAACGACGTTGTTCGGGTGGGATACTGTCCCAGGCTTCCATGGTGGTGTCGCGCGCGGTCAACTGGGTGTCTTTCGGGATCATTCCCATGTCGATTTGTCGCTGATGAACACGTTCGCGGTAGGCATCCCATCCACCATCAAACTTTCCTTCGTAACGGTCGGCCCACTCCTTGAAGACATGGTGTGGGCCATGCACCCCACCGGGTGCCCAATACATGAAAAATGGCTTGTCCGGGGAGAAAGCTTGATAGTCGTCCAGCCAGTGAAGGCTTTTTTTAACCAGATCCTCTGTGAGGTGATAGGTGGAGTCGTCATGAGGGGGTTCGATGTGATTATAATTCTCAGTCAGACGTGGTTCGTATTGGCTGGTCTCGCCACCAAGAAAACCATAAAAATATTCGAACCCATAGCCATTGGGCCAGTGGTTCTTGGGGCCCATGCTGGTTGTCTCGATAGCGGGGGTGTTGTGCCATTTACCAAAGGCAGAAGTGTGGTAGCCGTAATGGGTGAGTATTTCTCCAATCGTCGCGGCTGACTTTGGAATCAGGCCGGTATAACCATCCCACGCAACAGCACGTTCGGCAATGGTACCGGAGCCGATCCGGGTATGGTTGCGTCCAGTCAGAAGCGCGGCTCGGGTGGGAGAACAGATGGAGGTGGTGTGAAAGGTGTTATAGCGCAGTCCTTGTCTGGCCAGTTTGTCGAAGGTGGGTGTCCGGACTTCCCCTCCAAAGGTTTCGGAGATGCCAAAACCAACATCATCCAGCAAAACAATCAGGATATTCGGTGCATTATCTGGTAGATGCTTGTTTTTGTGAGGCCACTTCATGGTCGAATCCTGAAGACGAGGCTTGGTGATGCCGGCCATAGGTGGCTCAGGGAAGGGTAGTATTTTTCCGTTATACTTTGTGTCGGCATTTGCTGCATGGACGATTACCGTCCAT
>JAAZXX010000137.1 GCA_014239995.1 Verrucomicrobiia bacterium | reverse complement strand
ACTGGTGTATTGAATGTTGATACGTTAACCGCGAATGGTGGAATAGCAAATAGAGGTGGCGGTTCAAACACCGGCGTTGTTGGCCGTGCTGGTGGTGATATTACTTTAACAAGTGGAAGTAACAATATCATCGTCCGCAGTGTCAAGCCACCTGAGCAGGAACGGGAATCTTCCAACAACAGCAAGGGCCGCAGCCGTGGCATGCGATATGGCCTTACCTATGACGACACCGCCCGCATCTACTCCACCATTCCAGGTGTCGAACGCGTGTTACCGATGCGCCTGATTCGTGAGAAAGTACGGTTTTACGAGATCGAATTGCCTTGCCAGGTCGTCGGAACCCTTTCCTTCTATCCCGATATCGTGAGCATTGACCTGGTCAAGGGCCGCTTTATCACACCCATGGATGAGATCTACAAGCAGAACATCTGCGTGCTGACCACCTCGCTCGCCATGCGGTTGTTTCCCTACCATGATCCTCTCAAGCAAACCATTAAAATTGCAGGTGTTTATTACACCGTTGTGGGTTTGGTCCGGGAAATCAACACGCCCGGGGATCGACCTCAATCAGGTGAAACCGAGGGAGAAACAATGGACAGTAACGTCTACATCCCCCTGGCCACCGCGAAGGCACGTTTTGGAGAAACCATCATTAAACGTACCGGGAATACGGTCAACTCGGAGACCGTCGAGGTGCACGAGTTCAGGGTACAGATGAAGGACCATCAGTATGTGGAATCTGCAGATCCCCAGATTCGAACCCTCCTTGCCAGATTCCACAAGTCAGTAGACTATGAAATCACCGTTCCCCTGCAACTCCTCCGACAGGCCGAGGCAACCAAACGGATGTTCAACATCGTGCTTGGCTCGATTGCCGCAATCTCACTGTTGGTAGGCGGCATCGGCATCATGAACATCATGCTTGCCAACGTCACCGAACGTACCCGGGAAATTGGCGTGAGACGTGCACTGGGGGCCAAGAAAAGTGACATCACCATCCAATTCCTTGTGGAAACCGTTGTCCTCTCCATAGGCGGAGGCATTGTCGGTGTCATCGTCGGTGTCCTGACACCTATTGTTGTCACCGGCGTTACGGATATGAAGACGATTGTCACCTACTGGTCCGTTGCCCTTGCCTTCAGTATTTCAGGCGCTGTTGGTGTCGTGTTTGGCATTTACCCCGCGAACGCCGCAGCAAGTCTGGATCCCATTGAAGCCCTGCGTCACGAGTAAGGGGAAAAAGAAGAATGATCTGGCCTTTGGCCATACCTTTGATAGGTTGATCAGTATCCCCTGATATGAAAACCAAAGGTTTCACACTGATCGAGCTGCTGGTGGTGATTGCCATCATTGCCATCCTCGCAGGAATGCTTCTGCCTGCCTTGAGCAGTGCCAAGACCAAGGCACAACGCGTTCATTGCATCAACAACCTGAGACAGCTTGGAATCGGGACTTTCCTCTACGCCGACGATTATGAGGACAAACTCTTTCCTTCCATCTTTAATCCTGAACAACTTCCCGCCAGTCGCCCCTGGTGGTCCTATCGTTTGTTCGGTGGCTCCGATGGGCAACCTGCTGATGTGAAAAATCCATTCAACCACGGATTTCTTTACGCCTTGGGCTACATCCAAGAGCCCAGGATCTTCTTCGATCCAGGTCTCAAGGGTGCCGATGCCAACCTTGAGGGACGGGGATATGAGCTGAAATACTACCGGAACGAAACACATCCCTTTCCCGTGGCCCAGGGTAGCTGGGTACGATCCAGTTACGTCTATTACCCCCAGACGAGACAGGCAGCCATCGCATCACCGAAAAACGAGAACGAGCGTCAGTGGGGACTGGTTGCAAGCAAATCCACTCAGTTGGCCTCAGAGCGTACCTTGATCACCGGGTTTATCTATTCCTTCAAGACCATCCCGCATAAATCCAATCGTAACCCGGTTGGCCTGAATGTGCTATGGGGGGACGCACACGTTTCATTTTCAAATAACAGCAAGGCCTTTGACCCATCCCTTTGGGATGTGCCAGATGGCAGCACGGACGGTGATTTGAATCCAGGGAACAATTCCGAGAGGTTCCGATCCATTGTAGGGTGGCTCAAGCCCTGAGCTGCTTACATGAATGCGCCGTCCCTGCCGGAACAGGGACCATGTTTGCAGAAGGCACCTTGGATACTCGCTGGTTCTGCACCGATCCCGGTGACCGTAGAACATTCATTTCAAGGCGTTTCCGTGGCTCTCTTCAGTTAATTGCTTTTGAAGTGGTTTTTCTCCTGTCGAGTCAAGATGACAACACAATCCAATTTTCCCAGCCTTCCATATGAAATTGAAATGCGAGTCACGGATCCTTTGCCTTTCCACCGAACTGTCGACCAACGCCTCTGATGCCCACGCCAGAGCGAAAATACGGATCGTTACTGTCGATGACATGAGTTGTGATTCCATCGGGGCTTTCGGATGCAAGCTGCCCGTGGCAACACCCCATACCGGCAGACGGACCAGCTGATGATTGAGTTACCATGGAAACGGGCAGTTTGTGTATCCATGTCGTAAGGTGCTTTTCTCAGGCTGCTCATCACACCATGCGGAAGTGGAGGGGTGAACGTGGATCTTATCCAAAAGGGTGCCCCGACTTCGTCCAGTGAAACGCCGCCGCTGCCCTGTGACCGGAGTAGCTGGAGGCTCAGGATCAGTCACAGGCAGGTGATCAGACGCTTCATCCCCTCAGCCTAGGCGGCTTACAGGCCTTCGCAATGCCAAAATGTTGGCTTTGAGAGGGATGGCAGTCTCAGGTGCGCGTGATGTGATCGTTTTTTGATGACAAGGCTCCCATCTGAGGATCCTCGGTCATGGTATGGATCAATTGGGTATGGGAGCATACCGTGAAAGGATTGCGCAGGTTTCCATGGTAGGGAGAAATAGACCTGAAGGTCAGGCCACGGATTCGAGTATGCCCAGGACGTCACGGGCGGGGCAGGCAAAGTTCTCAGGAATCAACGACCCCGATCATGGCCTTGGTGTCTTCCATGATCTTTTCCTTTGCTTCAAAGAGCTGTTGTACTTGATTTTCATGGAAACCCAGGAGGTTAAAAAGAGGATGTTTTTTCAATTTGTGTTGCAAATCTGCGTCATCGGCCTGGCAAAGGTCGGCCATTTGGCTGGCCAAGCAGGTCATTCGGACGGCGTCTTGATGCGCATCGGTTTTCTCGGTATCACGATAGTATGCACAGCAGGCACGTACCTGGTCTGGTAGTTTCCATCGCTCGCCTGCCAATGTTCCGGCCTTGTGGTGCAGTTTGTCCGTCATGGCGATCAATCCATCATAAGGCGGATTCATGGGCATGAGCACCCCCATTTCGCTCACCAGTTGCAGGATGATAGGCTTGCCCACGGTATGGAGCAGTCCACACATGAATTGTTGATCTGAATCTTTTTGTAACAGAATAGCCATTTCCTTCCCGATGAAGGCACTGAGGACGGCATGACCCAGGATACGGTTCATTACGGGTTCCAGCCCCTTGGCTTGAAAAATGTTATTCCCAAATGTCAGGATGGTGGCAAATTCACCAATAACCTTGAAGCCCACCCGTGCAATTGCCTCCTGCAGAGAGCTTACGGGTGCATTTCCTGCGAAGAGTACAGAATTGGAAAAGCGCAGGACATGTCCGGCCAAGGTCTGATCTTGTTGCACCAAAGCAGCAATACTTTCCAAGTCTTCATTGTCGTTGGAGAGTCTGCCGATGAGTTTGGTGGCGATAACTGGCAGGATGGGTAACTTGTAGTCGCCCGCGATGAGTTTTTGCTCAACAGCAACTTCCAAAGCATCGTAATAATCCAAAACAGTTGGCTCTTCTACGTAACTCATCGTCTCTTTATCGGCTACATTCGTCGTCCAGTTTAGCAATAAGGAAAAAAAGTTGGATAAGGCATGTGGAGATTCTGGTTTTTTGATCTATTAGTCACCCTTTTTGGTATACTGGATTTTCCGTCTCCTGGCAGTTTTTCAATTATTTGCCAATTTCTGGCTCGAATGGGTTTCTCGACACTGTGTCGTGCCTTTTGCTTAAGAGCACTGGTTCGAGAATCCTGGCCTGGTTTAAGCAGTGGGTGCATATCGCTGACAGGTCGATTCAGAGGGTTTCGTTTTTACAAGGGTTGGAATGGGCTGGGGATTGTTAAGTAACATGGATTCATTACGAGGCCAGGATGATCGCTGAGTTCAAATGGTATGTAGCCGATGAAAATAAGTCTTTTGCCGTCATGTACTGCCGAATGAAGGTAGAAATCCTGAAAATAAGAAATTCCTTAAAGGGTTTGTAAATCCTGCCGATGTTTATGTTGTCAACGGAATGATCCGTGACTGCAAAAAAGGGTCAGGAGTTACCTTTAATTCAAAACTCTATGTGGCAAGGACGCTGCATTTCAAATTAAAACACTCAATGGAAGGAGTCAAAAATGGTAGTCATTAACACAAACTCATCGGCCGCTACGTCGGCACGTATCCTCAATGAATCAACCCAATCATTGCAGAGGTCGCTTGCAAGGTTATCTTCTGGTTCAAAAATAATTGATGCTTCTGATGACCCAGCAGGCGCAGCTGTGTCGATGCGATTTGATGCACAAATAAGCCGCATTGGGGCGGCGAAGGGTAACGTCGGAAACGCCATTTCATTTTCCCAAACCCAAGATGGTTATCTTAGCAAGGTTGGGAAAGCCTTGGACCGCATGGGTGAACTCGCCGTGCTATCCCAGGATGCAACAAAAACCGCAACGGATCACGCCTTGTATGACAAGGAATTCACCGCGCTGGAAGGTTACGTCAACAACATCAAGACCAAGGATTTTAATGGTGTCTGTCTTTTTAACGGTGCCACATTGAACGTGACCATCGACGGTGATGGCACAAAGTTCGGCGCCGCAGGTGTAAATTTGTCGTCCGGTGCCGTTAACACTGCGACCACGACCCTTGGGGTTGCGACGGCGGCAGCTGCTGCGACGGCCTTGACAGCTGTCAAGGCCGGCATCGATGAATTGGCCGGGTTCCGAGCTACAATCGGTGCCAATATCTCCCGATTGGAGAACACCAGTTCCAACCTGAGTGTCCTGAAGGATAACATCTCTGCTGCGAACAGTCGCATCAAGGATGTGGATGTTGCCGAGGAAAGCGCGAATTTCGCGAGGCAAAATATTCTTGTCCAGTCAGGAACAGCGATGCTTGCACAGGCAAATGCTTTGCCGCAATCGGCATTAAGATTGATCGGTTAGCACAGATCAATTCCCAACAAACCACATACCTGGCCTGTATTTCGGGCCGGGTATGTTTTTTTTCACTTATTTCCTTAAGAACGGTGCCACACCAACCGATAAATCAGGTGGACCGATTGTTGCCGCAATGAAAAATGATGGGTCATGGCTTAATGAAAACGCTTAAATAACAGATATCGTGGAGTTTTCACTTTCAGGATTGGCTTCAGGATTTGACTGGAAAACCATGGTGGACCAGTTAACGGACCTTGAGCGTATCCCGCAGCAACGCCTCATGCGGGAACAGGCCGAGTTATTCGATAGAAACTCTACTTACGGTAGCCTGGAGACAGAATTAAGCGTTCTAAAGAGTAAGGTAGAGGACTTGGCGAGTGGAGATCTGTTTGATCAGAGAAAAATAAATATTGGAGATGGAACCCTTTTGAATGCAACAGCAGCGCCAGGGGCGGCTCAGGGAAGTCACAAGCTTGCGATTTCGCAATTGGCGACCGCTTCATCCATGCTTGGCTCATCCAATACAGGCTCTGCATTGCACACGACATCGGATGTTTCCTCCCTCACACTTTCCAGTGCACCTTTCCGCAACGGCATTACGGACGGTACTATCACCGTGAACGGAAAGCGTATTGATATCGCATCCACACAGAGTTTGCAGAATGTCTTTGATGCCATCAGCACCGCAACCTCCGGATCTGTCACAGGTACTTACAACGCTTCGACAGATGCCATTCAATTGAGCAGTGCTTCCCAGATTGTTCTGGGGAGTGCCAATGATACGAGTAATTTCTTGCAGGAAGCTCAGCTTTTTAATAACGGCACCGGAACCGTGCAAAGTGCCAACGCGCTTGGAACCGTGCAGGCCGGTAGCATCCTGAATGCGGCCAATTGGGCTACGACGGTATCTGATGGAGGATCGGGTGCAGGAGCCTTTAAAATCAACGGTATCACCATTTCATTCAGTATCTCATCCGACAGTCTTCAAAATGTGCTGGAGCGAATTAATGAATCCACCGCTGGTGTATTGGCAACTTATGATGCCAGTAAGGATCGCCTGCAGCTTACCAATGACGCTACTGGGGATCTCGGGGTCAGTCTGGAGGATGTCACCGGTAACTTTCTTGCCGCTTCGGGTCTTTCTGGGGCTACTCTTGAGCGTGGGAAAAACCTTCAGTTTTCGATCAATGATGGAGCAACCCTGACCAGCTATTCCAATACGGCTGATGCGACCATCACCGGGGTAGCTGGCTTGTCCCTTACCGCGCTCCAGACAGGCACCACCACGGTGACCGTAGAGTCTGACCGAACAGAGATCGAATCCGGTATCAATGCCTTCATCTCGCAGTTCAACCAGGTTCAGGCATTTATCCAGACACACGCCTCTTCCTCCACTGACACCTTTGGAAAGATCAAGACAGGCAGTCTTTTTGGTGAGATTGAAGTGGAAAGCATTGCCAGCCAAATGAGATCATTGGTTGCGGGAGAGGTCAGCGGACTGGACGCGACACTGAACCACCTGAGCGATATCGGCATCTCGGGCAGTGGTTACGACAACAATCTGAGTGTGAATGACAGTGGCTTGCTGGGTGACGCACTGTTGGACAATTTGGACCAGGTGAAAGCTCTTTTTCAGGATGCGACCCATGGCGTGGGGGTCGCATTGCTCAGTTATATCGAAGGACAAATCGGGGATGAGGGTATGATTCCTGCAAAAGTAACCCGATTGACCGAACAGACCTCCGATATTGATACACAAATCGAACGCATGGAAAGGTTTGTTCAGGCAAGGAAAGAGAGTTTGATTGAAAGTTTCGTGGCCATGGAGGCGGCCCAGCAGAAAACCAACCAGCAAATGAGTTTCTTGTCGGCCCAACTGGGAAAGACGGCCAGCTGAACCCAAGCATAAGAGCGCCCCATGATGATCGAATCTACAAACCACCGGCGAAAAGTCACTGCATGGAGCAGGGGGGGCGCGTTCCTGCTATTGATTGTTCTGACAGCCTGTAGCTCGATACCTCTGCCTCAACCGAAGGTGGAGCCTTTCCGTCCGTCCAATTTCTCTGCAAGCCGCACTCATTTGGCTCCAGAATTGGTCCATGTTGCTGTCCTGCCCCTGGAATCCTCCAGTAGCCTTGCTCATGGGCAGGATGCCACGTTGAACCTGCTGGAAAAAGTTCTGATCTCCGAAATCCTCAAGACGCGTTCCTTTGCAGTCAAACCGGTTGATGGCAGAATGCTCATGTCTCTCGTGAACCGTAGAAGTGTTTCTGTCAACGAGCCCTTGCCACCCACGCTATTTGAAGCCGTGGCTGGTCAACTCGATTGCCAAGCTGTTTTATTCAGTGAAATCACCGCCTTGCGAGCCATGGCGCCCCTGAAAATGGGGTGGCATTTGAAACTCGTCGACACCCAAAGGCTGGAGACCATATGGGAAATTGATGAATTTTTTGATGCTGGAAACATTCATGTTGCTTCCGCTGCGGAAGAGTATTACCAGACTCAGTTGAGTGCTGGTTTTCGCAAGCCTGACCCGGAGCTAGTACTTGCCTCGCCACGTCTCTATGGCCAGTATGCGCTTCATGCCATTCTTTCAACTTTACCACCCAGGAAATGATACGCTGTAGCTAACCCATCGTAACCAACCTAAACAAGACACATAGAAAGCGAATCATTATGCATATCGAACCCAATCGCGATCCCTTGATGGTTACTTCAAGTCCATCCACACAATCTGCGGTGCAGGCTGAAACACGAGAAACCGATGCCTTTGAGAGTAGCGTTAACAAGCTCAAGGCGGAACTCCTTGCATTGCGCGAGGACAGACCAGCTGTTGTCCAGCGCGGACAATCCTTACAGGAGTCACCCAGCTATCCACCACTGGAAACCGTTGTGAAAATTGCCAATTTGCTTGGTAATCACATTGATATCGAAGATTAAATACAAATTCTATCATGGCAAATCCAC
>JAAZXX010000136.1:4582-8273 GCA_014239995.1 Verrucomicrobiia bacterium | reverse complement strand
ATCACGTATCGGCCTGGCTTGCGATCTGCCTGCTCAGCCTCAGTCCATTTCTGGCAGGATGCAGGGAATCAACAGGTAACAAAGAGGTTAACTCCCTTATCATCTACACATCACAGGATCAGGTGTATGCCGAAAAAGTATTTCAAGAATTCACCGACCTTACCGGCATTAAAATAAAGGCAAAGTTTGACAATGAATCCGTGAAAACCATGGGCTTGGCCAAACGCCTGCTTGCAGAGCGAGACCATCCCAAGTGCGATATCTTCTGGAGCAATGAGTCATTGGCGGCTCGAAAACTCTTTGAGGCAGGTGTCGCACAAAGCTTTCTGGAGATAGGGCACCGTGCGCGTGTCATGATCATCAACACCAACCTCATGCAAGCCAATGAGGCACCAAAATCCATGCGGGAACTAACCCACCCAAAATGGAAAAACAAATTGGCAATCGCCTATCCATTGTTTGGCACCACAGCCACACATATGCTGGCACTGAGGCAGTTATGGGGTCAAGAAACCTGGGAGGAATGGTGCCGTGGACTGGTCAAAAACAAGATCAAGATCCTCGATGGCAATTCCATGGTGGTACGCATGGTAGGCATGGGAGAGGCATGGATCGGCCTGACAGATTCCGACGACTTGGCGATCGGTCTCGGTAAAGCCCTCCCTTTGGCCTCGGTACCCCTGAAGCATGAACTCTGCGCCATCCCAAATACCGTCACCCTCATTCAAGGAGCACCCAACCCAATGCAAGCCACTGTATTTGTTGATTATATCAGACAGGAGCAGGTCCTTGAAAGAATGGTTCAGAGATCGGCACTCATCAGCACCAAACCACCTCCAGTAAATGAGGATTTTTTAGATGTAAAATGGCCCGAGATCATGGGTTTCCAATCTGAAACCTTTCAAACGTTACGGACAATCTTTATCCGTTGATATGTCATTCGAGTTGATCTTTAACACCTTTGTACTGACTGTGGGCGTATCACTCACGGCATCATTGACCGGGGTGATGACCGCTCTGGGAGCATCCCTTACCTCACCGCGCATACGCAAGGCCATGGTGGTTGCTTCGATCCTCAACCTTGTGCTGCCACAATTTCTTGTTCTTATGTGGTGGATGGGACTGTTCGGAGAGGCAGGAACCCTGCGCCCATGGGTCCATTGGAACCTCTACTCCCTGCCGGGTGCCATATGGATCATGACACTGCTCTATTGGCCAATCCCGTTCATGTGCGTATTGGGCAGCATTGAACGAATCCCTCGCAGTATGCTAGAGGTCGATCCATTCATGAGAAACATCCATTTCTGTCGTCACCTGCTCTGGCCAAACACAAAACCAGCATTGATGACTGCTACCATGGTTGTCGCTGCATTGACCCTGAATCAATTCAACGTTCCGTCCCTCCTTCAGTTGCGCACATGGACCGCTGATATATTGGTAACCTTCAGTGCCACACTGGAATGGAGAGAAATCCAAAATAGTGTCCTTAGCCTGATTCTTGGGTCCTGTGTCATCCTGTATTATTTAAGGCCGCAACCAATCGCTTGGCCATTCGAGAGCACGCGTGTCCGACGCACCCAGCTGGGATGCCAGTTTGATCCATATGCTGCCATGGCATTGAAACTTTGGGGATGGACCTGGATCATGCTCGCGACCCTTTTCCCTTGCCTTGGCATGATCATTTCAGCGGCAACCTGGAGAGAACTCATTCCTGCAGCGCTCGCCGGCCAATCCGCCTTAAACCACAGTGCAGGTTTGGGATACTGCATCGCCTCGGTGTGCCTCTTGTTTGGAATGGCAATCCATCGCTGGTCCATGGGCAAGATGCTGTGGATTCTTTTCCTTGTTCCGGGGAGTGTTTGGGGTGTCCTTTTTCTAACCCTGACACAGCAGAATTGGTTTCCATTCAAAGGATCAAGCCTCTTCCTAGCTATTGCAGCCCAATCTTTTAAGTATACGATCCTCGGGTGGACAGGTGCAAGGCTTGCCATAAGTGCCATCGATCGCGACCTGAGAGATGCCGCTCGTATGGAAATAGAATCAGGTTTGAGACGGGCTTGGAAAATCTACCTTCCGCAAGTTGGTTGGATGATAGGGGCTTGCTGGTATGTCATCTTTCTTTTGTGTTTGTGGGACGCAGACTCCCTTCTGTTCGTCATGCCTCCTGGTGCCGAAACCCTGGCACTTCGCATCTTCAATCTCCTCCACTATGGTCACAACAGTCAGGTCAACGCCTTGTCCATGCTCCTCCTGCTCGTTGCATTATCCCCATGGGTGGTTTGGCAGATTTGGAAACTCTCTGCCTGGATCCTCGGAGACGCATGGGGACGCTGGAAAACACGGTGCCTCCCTGTCCTGCTAATGACACCACTGCTGAGCGGATGCTTCAAGGAACCCCTCACAAAAAAAACAGGCGAAACCCTCCTGGATTCCGCGTTTTTTGAACGTGCTGTGATCATAGGCACCCGTGGACGCAGTCCCGGCCATTTTATCAAGCCAAGATCACTCACGGTGGATGGGAACGACATGCTTTATGTCGTCGACATGACGGGACGCGTGCAAAAATTTGATCATCAAGGTCACTATCTGCTGCAATGGCAAATGCCTGAACTGGATCGAGGAAAACCCAAGGGCATGTGCGTGGACATGGATGGCAATATCGTCGTAGTGGAACCACACTATGCCCGCGTAAACCACTTCACATCAATGGGCAAACTCCTTTTTCAATGGGGGGTCAAAGGGAAGCAGAAGGGGGCTTTAACCTTTCCACGCGCAGCCACGGTACAGTCAAGTGGGAAACTTGTGATTGGTGAATACCAATCGGCTGAACGGATCCAGTGGTTCAGTCGGGACGGTAGTAAATTCCTGGGCACCGTGGGTACAGCCGGTCATCTGGATGGCCAATTCAATCGCCCCGAAGGTCTGGCTTCCAATGAGCGAGATGATATCTTTGTGGCAGACTCCTGCAACCACCGTATCCAAGTATTAGATGCCGAAGGAAAATGGCTACGCAGTTTCGGCACAGCGGGTCAGGACCACGGTGAACTGAGTTATCCCTATGACGTTAAAGTCGATCGAGCCAACCATCTCTTCGTTTGCGAATTTGGCAACAGCAGAATACAGATCTTCGATCCAGAGGATCGCAGTGTGGAAATCCTCGGTGGCCCAGGCGATGCACCGGGCCAGTTTAACAACCCATGGTCCATCGCGCTGGACTCCAAGGGGAATCTTTACGTTGCGGACTCCGCCAACCATCGAGTCCAGAAACTCATGCGAAGCCCTCACCTGAAAACTCCAACCAGCAAAGCAAGATGAGTTTTCAGTTTACACATCCATGGTTTTTGGCCTGTGCTGCTTTTGCAGTCCCATGGCTGTTCTTTTACTCGTATCACTCGGACATCCAAATCGCAAGGTGGAGGCATCGTTCAGTCCTCGCGCTTCGGCTGCTGATCACCCTGTGTATTATCCTGGCCTTAGCTGGACTTCAACAGTTGCGCCCGCTGGAGGGAATGAATGTTGTTTATCTATTGGACAGATCAGAAAGCATTCCCGTAATCCAGAAAGAAGACGCGCTACATTACGTCCAGCAAACCATGTCCAACATGGAACAGGAGGACATGGCTGGGGTGGTGGTCTTTGGCGGTGAAGCTGCACTTGAACTCCCCATCATCAGGCGCAATGAGTTACCAAC
>JAAZXX010000136.1:0-4572 GCA_014239995.1 Verrucomicrobiia bacterium | reverse complement strand
AACCGTTCAGTCAGTGATCGACGAATCACGCACGGATATCGGTGCAGCCATCCGTCTTGCCACCGCCGCCTTTCCCGAGCAAGGTCAAAAACGCATGGTGCTGCTGACTGATGGCAATGAAAACATCGGCAGTGCACTCCCGGCCTTGAGGAGTGCACTGCCGATGAACGTTACCATGGACGTCTACCCAATGCTTGCGCAACGCGGACAGGATGTTTCTGTTCAGCGTATCGGAATACCTTCCCTGCTCAAGGAAGGCACCGCCTTTGAGGCAAAAATATTTGCGCAGGCAGACAAAGCGGAAGCAGCCACCCTGAGACTTTTCATCAACGATCAACTGGTGGTTGAACAAAACATTTCCATGGAACCGGGTAAAAACCTCTTCACGGTCCCTCAAATGCTTTCAGCACCCGGCTTTTACACTTACGATGTACAACTGATTGCAAAGGGAGACTCCGTGGCTCAAAACAACCGAGCAATCGGGTTCACTACAGTGCGAGGGGACCCTCGTTTACTACTTGTTTCAGACAATATCGATGCTGACACCCATCTGATTGAAGCACTGGAAAGTTCAAAACTGAAGGTTTTGGCCAAACCTGTTTCTGGACTTCCCGAATCCCTGCCTGAACTCCAGAGCTTTGACTCGATTATCCTCAGTAACGTTGCAGCAGGAGATTTGAGTCGGCAACAAATGCAACTCCTCCAGAGCGCAGTGAGGGATTTTGGAGTAGGATTGATCTGCATCGGGGGTGACCAATCATTTGCGGCCGGTGGTTACAAAGGCACGCCACTGGAAACTTGTCTACCCCTGGAAATGGAACTGAGCAGCAAAAAGGTGATGCCCAATGGTGCATTGGCGATGGTAATGCATGGCATGGAGTTCAACAATGGCAACCAGATCGCGAGACAGGTGGCCAGCGGAGTCATGCACACCATGGCAGCTCAGGATGAGTTGGGCATTGTGCTGTGGGATGGCACTGAGAAATGGCTCTTTCCCTTGACGCCCGTAGGGGACAAGCAGGACCTTGGCCGCAAAATAATGGGCATGAATCAGGGCGATCTACCAAGTTTCCAAAGCATCATGGAAATGGCCTTCGAGGGCCTCCAGAAGTCTGAAGCACAACTCAGGCACATGATTATTTTCAGCGACGGAGACCCCGGTGCTCCATCAAAAGATTTGTTAGACAAGATGGTGTCTGAAAAGATTACCGTCAGCACTATCCTGATCGCTGGCCACGCCGGACCCGAAACCATGAAATGGATCGCTCAAAACGGTAATGGACGCTTTTACGAGGTCCAGAATCCGGCCGATCTTCCGCAGATCTTCATGAAAGAGGCCTCCGTAATTCTAAAAAGTGCCATCGTTGAACATCCCTTTGCACCCAGAGTGCTTACCCCAAGCGAACCGATCCGGGGGCTTGCCCCCGTGGCTTACCCATTACTGCAGGGTTATGTAGGCAGTTCTGCCAAGCCACGGGCTGAAGTCCCGCTCATCTCGGATCAGGGTGATCCTATCCTTGCGCACTGGCAATACGGCCTGGGACGCGCCTTAGCCTTCACCTCGGATGCTCGTCCAAAATGGGCACATGCCTGGATCGCTTGGTCTCAATTTCGCCCATTCTGGACACAGATTGCCCGATGGAGCCTGAGACGCGTTGAAAAAAGCGATTTTACAACTGAAGTGTCCATTGAAAAGGGGATAGGTTCTCTGAGTATCGAGGCTGTCGATATCAATGGAAATTTCCGCAATTTTCTTGATCTCCGAACCAGAATTATCAGCCCATCGGGTTCTCGACAGGAGATCAATCTAAACCAAACCTCTCCCGGACGATACGAGGTTAGCTTTCCAGCCAGGGAAATCGGGGCCTACACCCTGAATGTGGGGGAGTATGAAGCTGGTGAGCTCCAAGGAATGCAGGTGGTTGGAGCCAATGTGAACTTTTCACCCGAATACCTCAGCCCCGAAACCAATATGTATCTCCTTTCACGATTGACCGAGGAGGGACGAGGCAAACTGATCGATCCAGACGATCCTGATGACAATCCTTATGAGCGCAATCGCCAGCGCACCTTAAAGGCAGGGGACCTTTGGCCCTGGCTACTGATGACTGGCGTCCTGCTTTTTCCTATCGACGTTGGCTTACGCCGCATTCGGCTGGAAGGCGATGAAATGCGTCTTGCCTGGCTGTGGCTAAGCCAGCACATACCCTTTAAATCCTCTGGTCAAATGAGGCCCAACCAAGAAGAAGCTATTGAAACCCTTTTGAGGCGACGTAAGGAGAAGAGATCTACGAGGATGGACTTTTCAGGTGGCACGGCATACGATCCCCTTCTTGAGCGAGCAGACCATGATAGGAACGAAATGGGCCAAGAATGGAGCCGGGAAAAGCCTTCACCACAACCGAGTGACGGTAAGGATGAAAGTACCCTTGAGGCATCTGAAACAGCAGAAAACAAGGTAGAAGAGTCCGTTGCCAGTCGTCTCTTGCGGGCAAAACGAAAAAACAAACACTCTCCTGAGTAATGATTTTCCAGCTTGGCGAACCATCGTTTTTAGGACACCTGATTCCCTCAAAATGGACTGTTCATGAAGAAAATCATTGCCTCATACAGTTCAAATATGGCTTGATTCCTGCGAGCAATCGACGAAGCTCAAATCTCTAACTTACAGGAGAATATGGCACGGTGGCACAGGCATGAAAAATCCAAGCCCTTGCAGGGCAACAGTTCATTACACTGGACGTGTCCAAGGGGTGGGGTTTCGCTATACGGTGAAATCAATGGCCGCCGGTTTTGATGCCACGGGAGTGATTCGCAACCTCCCAGACGGGCGGGTGGCGTTGGTAATCGAAGGTGATCGGACTGAACTAGAAGCCTTCATGGATGCAGTCAGAGATGCTGGACTGGCTCCCATGATTCGCGACGAAGATTGCAAATGGTCAGAGTCAACGGGCGAATTCAAGGGTTTTGAAATAGTCAGATAGACAGATTTTTTTGAGATTGAACAGGCAATGAAATACGCGATTATCGCAGATATTCACGGGAATTTGGAGGCATTTGAGACGGTGTTGAAGGACGCTGAGAAAAACGCGTGTACACATTACACCTGCCTCGGGGATGTGGTGGGCTACAATGCGAACCCGAAAGAGTGCCTTGAAATCGTCCGCAAAATGGGCATGCCGTGCGTCAAAGGCAACCATGACGAATACTGTTCCATGGAGGGGGATCTGGATGGATTCAATCCCCACGCAAAGGCAGCGATTGAGTGGACCCAGAACATGCTCAGTGAAGATGATCGCAGTTGGTTGCGAAATCTGAAGTATTTCAGAGTGGTCGCAAATTTTTCGATCGTTCATGCCACGCTCGATGCACCTGAACGCTGGGGTTACGTCTTCAACAAGCTTGAGGCGGCCTCTAGCTTTACCTACCAGAATACAAAGGTTTGTTTTTTTGGCCATACCCACGTACCCGTTGCTTTTGTCCGGGATACCACCATTCGTGGGGGTACTTATTCAAAGTTCAAGGTTGAACCGGGTAAGAAATATTTTATCAACGTGGGTAGCGTTGGCCAATCCCGCGATGGTGTTCCTAAGGCGACCTATGTGATTTATGACCTGAAGGAAAGCACTATTGAGTTGCGTCGCCTGGACTACGACATGGAAACAACTATGGAGAAAATTCGGAATGCAGGTCTTCCTGAAAGACTTGCAGAGCGACTACCTTTGGGAAGATAGTCAATTTTCAACAAAGTTCAACCGGACTGAACCGGAAAATGTCCCCGCCAACAAGCCAAGGGGTCCGATTGGATCATCCCTGGCCTGTGTTCAAACATTGAACTGCACGCATGGAGGATAAATCAAAGTGGCACCCATCCTTATTAAAATGCGAAATCACATTCGATGCATGTTGCTGTGGCTCACTATCTCAACCGTTTGTTCGGTGAGCGGGGAAAGCAGCCAGTGGCCTGGTCTGCTGGGATCTGACCGAAATGGCTGGGTCAATCATTTTCAAATCCCGAAGACATGGCCAGATGTTTTATCCCTCGCATGGAAAGTCGAGGTTGGTGATGGATACGGCACACCTGTCCTGCACGGTGACCAAGTGTATCAGCACGCTCGACAAAAGGAAGACGAGGTTCTCTGGCGCATCGATTTCAAGACAGGTGATGTTGTCTGGCGTCAAAACCAAGCAACGGCATTCCAGATGGGCAGTGGAGGCGAAAGCCATGGCAAGGGTCCCAAATCATCGCCAATCATCGCCAATGGAAAAATTTTCACACTGAGTGTCAGTGGAACGATTTGTGCCTGGGATATTGATTCTGGAAAACTGCTCTGGCAGCACGACGAAAACAAACGCTTCTCACCCCCACATCCTTACTGGGGCGCCAGCATATCTCCCATCGTGGAAAATGGTAAACTCTTGGTACGGCTGGGTAATGACGCATCGGGCTTATTACTGGCCTTGGATACACAGACCGGGCAGAAAGTATGGAGTCTGGGAGATGACGGTGCCTGTTATTCATCACCCATCATTGCCGAAGTAGAAGGCGTGCGGCAATTAATCGAGTGGAAT
>JAAZXX010000135.1 GCA_014239995.1 Verrucomicrobiia bacterium | reverse complement strand
GGGGAGTCGCAGTAGTCGGTTCCTTCACCAGAATCGAAACCAGTTGTCGAAGCGACACAACCAGAAACGCCGACAGGAAAAGCACCAGACATCTCAATTCACGAACCTGCCTATTCAGGAAACATTCAAGCGGTTAAACCTTCAGGGCTGTGGATAAGTTTGAGGGGGCACATTGCGGCAATAGAATAAATAAATGGCCCCTCACGTGAATAAATCCGAAAAATCAAAAAAAGGTTTCAGCAATTGGAAAATCTTAACAATTGGTTGGTTTGTGATGACTCCAATTTGCGTGATCATTTTCAACTCGGGATTGATTCCAGAGGAACCAACAGAAGCTTCAAAACTGGAGTTCATCATAGGAGCTAGTGCTTTTTTTGGAGCACTGCTTGGAATAATTGGGCCTGTCATTTTGATAATCTCGAAACAGGTCATTGCAATGATTAGAGTTAGAGCAGGCAAATAAGAAATGTACCTATGAAAAATCAAAAACCCATCAATCGCCGTCAATTTGCTGTCAAGGCAGTGGCGGGTGCGAGCGCATTGTTACTCCCGTGTGGGCTCCATGCCACTGAGGATAGTGGTAAGCTCAAATTACTCAGCTATAACGTCTGGTATGGATTCACCCAGAAATCTGAGCGCAAGGTCAATTATCTCAAGTTCATGAATGAACAAGCACCGGACATTGTTTATTTGCAGGAATTGAACGGTTACACCCCTGAGAATCTGGCCAAGGACGCCAAAAAATGGGGCCATTCGTATAGTGTCCTGCTCAAGGAAGATGGTTTCCCTACCGGGATCACCTCAAGTCAGCCGATCACAGAGGTCAAGCGCATGACCGAAGGATTTCATCACGGTCTGTTGTCGTGCAAGACACACGGCATCCACGTTTACGCCATTCACCTGCATCCCGGCAACTGGGAAATCCGTATGAGAGAAGTAGAGCTTTTGCTGAAGGAGGCAGCCAAATTACCACCGAACGCAAAGGTTGTTTTGGTGGGAGATTTCAACACCTTTTCGCCACACGACAAGGCGGCATACGATCAGGTTGACGATATGATTCCGTTCTTCAAGCGACTGGATATACGGACGAAAGGTAAGAACCTGCGCAATGGCCAACTGGATTACCGACACCTGAAAAGTCTCGAGGATGCCGGGTTTGTCGACCTCATCCACCGCAAACGCAAAGCCTTTATCGGCACGTTTCCAACCCCATTGCGTGCGGATGAAGACATGGGCCCTGATCGGCGGCTGGACTACATCCTTGCCAGTCCCGGCCTTGCCGCCTCCTGTCTGACGGCGAAGTGCATTGTCAACGAGACAACCGGACTTTTATCGGATCATCAGCCCGTCAGTGCAGTGTTTGATTTCACAGTCAGATAGTGATGGGGCACAGAAAGTCCCCGCTCCTTTTTTACATGCAGCGAGGATAGCTTCAGCCCGAGCGGCCGTGCGAAACATGCGAGGTTTACCCATGCACCTGCGTTGGAAAAAAGAACTGGACCCGGTCGTGACTCCCACCTTGGGGACCTTTCATCATCTGACCCAACTCAGTCTGCACAAGCAGGCATTTGTCGATCATCTACCCATGCAAACACTGAACCCTCTTTACCGACGGATCAACAAAGCTTTTGAGGTGAAGCGGTGGATCCACGCTACCGAGGAACAGTCAGACTGGAATCAAAAAGAGGAGGCTTTCCTGATGCACATCGTCAAGGTATTGGACGATGAAGGTGTTCGACTGCTTGTTGGATCCGATGCGGGCACGCTTTACATGCCGCCAGGAACCTCGACGCATCGTGAGATGCAATTGATGGTTGAAGCAGGTTTGTCAGAAGCAACAGTGCTCAAAGCCGCAACCTTCAATGCCGCGCATACACTCGGGATCCAAGATCAATTTGGCACCATCGAGTTGGGTGAAATGGCTGACCTCGTGCTTGTGCGAGCCAACCCTCTGGAGCACCCCTTGACTGTGATTAAATCCGGGCAATGGATTTCCAGGAAAGATCTGCAATCGCTGCGGCAATCCGGTGACAAACCACCCAATCTATACGTGAGTGTGGGTCTGCTTCTTGAAGATTTACTGACTCGTTTTCTTGATTGAACGCACTCTTGGAGACGCTTGGAATTTTCAACCTCCGTTCCACGGTGTGAGGACCTGAAGCGCGGATCGGTTTGCCTGGTTTTATAAGATCAGGAACGCCAGTTTGCCCCAGATCTTCGAGGAAAGCCGGAAAGTCCCCGTATGCGTTCAATAGGAATTATCCAATCACAGGGTTACATTCCCGTATTGACCATGCGTATGCAGGGAGCAGATTCAATCCTCCTTTTCCCTGCGGGTGTTTGCTTCACTTTCCAGGTGGGAGATATTGATGATCTTGCTCCTGAAGCTATCGTTTTTTGTTGCACACATCAGGCGTTCAAATACCAGAGGGTGCCATTCAGGATCGAGGCGAAACTGACCCATGCAAGGTAAGGCACCAGCAACATGGCAGCCCTCGGGTTTACCGGGTAAAATACTCGAATCGTTGCGACAATCATGCCCCACAGGAGGAGTATTTCCGCACATGCAATGCCGGGCATTTGCAGACCAAAGAAGAGAGGCGACCACAAGGCGTTCAGGGCAAGCTGCCAGAGGAAAATGCCGATGGGGCCACGCTGTTTCTGCCAGCCTCCTTCGCGCCATATCAGCCAGGCAGCCACCGCCATCAAGGTATATAGCAGGCCCCAGACAGGTCCAAAGATCCAGCCTGGTGGATTCCAAAAAGGCTTCGCGAGCGACTCATACCATGCGCCCGGGCCAAAAAAAGCACCCAAGGATGCCGCTAGAAAGCAAATCAGAAACCACCCTGGCAACGCGAGCCAGTGACAAGACCTACCTTTGGACCACGCCAGGGATCTTGTCATGCTTCAAATTTCACGAGATTGGGTTTCAGGGTATCCTTGGGAATACGCTTGATCATGGTTTCGTGAATCAGACCGCAGCGACGTCTGAGGAGCATACCTCATCCAGGTCCTCTTTAGCACACGAGGTCGCCTGGGTTTATTTTGCTTAATCACGACCAAGACTTCCTCACTGCCACAAGGTAGCATCATCTATCAGAGAGGCAAGTTTCACCACAGCCGTGGTTGATCCACTCCAAAGGCAAGGTTGGAACCGTATGATAACACCTCCCCCTTGATGATGTGGTTATTGCGATGAGGCCCGCATGGATCGCTTGTATATTGCTTACTGGGATCATGCGCAAGTGGTGGGTGCTTCTGGTTCCTTTCCTTGTCTGAGATCCAACATCCAGGGATGCCCATGTGCGTGGTGGAAATGATCCTGCCATTTGCGATGTGTTGCCGTATTCCTCTTTATGTAAATATATAACACGTTATGTGTAAGTGACCTGTGTGGTTTTTGACGTGTTTACACGTCATTCGAATCGTTGGAATTCGGAGCGGGTTCATTGATGTTTCCAGCGTTGTTGATGCAAAACAAGAAACAGTGAGATAAAAACAAATGAAAACAAAATACATGCAACAGCGGATGAGTCGATTGGCACTGCTGGCATCGATTCTTGTCGGAGTCACCTTTGCCGGATGGCATGCTTTGGCGCAAATTACCAGGGAACAAGGCGCGGTCAGTCTACGGGTAGTGGGTGGGACCGTGGCAGATCCTGTTGTTTATCCCTGGATGGTGGGATTGGTCTCAGGTGACGCGACCGATCTGATGGACGCACAATTCTGTGGAGGTACATTGATCGCGCCAACATGGGTGCTGACCGCCGCCCATTGTGTTGAGTATGAGATGCCAGGGAGTGTTGATGTGGTGATCGGGGCTGGGGATCTGAGAGACAGTGAATCATTCCGCCGTATCCGTGTGGTGCAAATCATCACCCACTCAGCTTACTTTGAGGAAAACGACGGGATGGATGCAGATATCGCTCTGCTCAAATTAAGTGAGCCTGTGGTGGATCTGGAACCTCTCCCACTCATTGACGATGAAAGGCTAGCTGCTCCCGATACGATGAGTCGTACGATCGGTTGGGGATTGACTTCGGAGGGCGGGACTCCCTCAGCGGAACTCCGAGAGGTGGATCTCCCGATTGTCTCCCTGGATACAGCCAACGCCACGGGTGCTTATGACATGGAACTGACCCCTGATATGCTGCCTGCGGGATTCGCGGGTGGAGGCAAGGATTCGTGTAACGGGGATAGTGGTGGGCCCCTGGTTGTCCGTAACCAGGATGACGACGGTCTGGTCCTGGCTGGGATTGTCAGCTTTGGATCCTACCTGGGATGTGCTTCTCCCAATGCCTACGGGATATACACCCGCGTGTCCTTTTTTCTCGATTGGATTGCGCAAGGAATGGCGGGTGAACTCGAGCTTTTGCAAGTCGAAAGCAATGATTCTGCGGATGGCCTTGGGTCGGGCTTCGACGAGGATTCTCAAGCAATAGATGAAGACGCCTGGGACTGGGAAGAGGACCCGATGGACTGGGGTGAAGACGCCTGGGACTGGGAAGGGGACCCGATGGACTGGGGTGAAGATGCCTGGGACTGGGAAGAGGACCCGATGGACTGGGGTGAAGATGCCTGGGACTGGGAAGAGGAGCCGATGGATTGGGGTGAAGAAACTGAAACGGCCGACCAAGGTCATTGGTGGAATGGTAGTGGTTTCTTTTGGTGGGACTAAGATATATTCCTATCAACGAACCCTTTGAAATCAATCTGAAGTCTTGAGCTGGGTCAACCATGGCAGGTTGGATCCAGTTCAAGCTTTCCAGGCATGCATATGTTGTTATCGAACTTTGTGGATGCCCTGTCAAGTCAGTCGGCGCTGGATACATGGAGAGAATTCCGTTTTCTTTGCAGCGCTTGCTTCATTATTTTCAATGCCTTTGTTCCAGCCTCGTTTCCCGGTTTTCAGGTTCACGGGCAGGAGTCAAGTGGTGAACAAATAGGTGGAATCTAATATTTACACGTGACGACTTCTCTATACTATTTACATGAACTGATGGCTAAAATCCTTGGTATCTCCGCTTTTTATCACGACTCTGCCGCTGCCCTCCTGGTTGACGGTCAGATCGTTGCCGCGGCCCAGGAAGAGCGATTTTCCAGAAAAAAACACGACCACCGTTTCCCTAAACACGCTGTCAATTTCTGTCTTGCTGAGGCTCGCCTGAAACCCAGTGATCTCGACTACGTGGGCTTCTACGACAAGCCCCTGCTCAAATTTGAACGGCTGCTGGAAACCTACCTGGCTTACGCTCCAGCAGGATTCCGATCCTTCATGATGTCCATGCCACTCTGGATGCGGGAGAAACTGCACTTGCCTCGCGTCATCAAGTCTGGACTTGAAAATCAATTCAAGAAACGCATCGTCTTTCCCGAGCACCACGAGTCCCACGCAGCTAGCGCCTTCTTCTCCTCGCCCTTCGAGGAGGCGGCCCTCCTCACTCTCGACGGCGTGGGCGAGTGGGCTACCACCAGCATGGGCATCGGCCGCAGAAACAAGATCGAGCTCACACACACGCTCAACTTCCCCCACTCCCTGGGTCTGCTCTACTCCGCCTTCACTTATTATTGCGGCTTCCGCGTCAACTCAGGCGAGTACAAGCTGATGGGGCTCGCCCCCTACGGTGTGCCGACGTATGAGAAGGGGATTCTCGACAAGCTGATCGATCTCAAGGATGACGGTTCATTTCGGCTTGATATGTCTTACTTCAACTATTGCCAGGGGCTGACCATGACCTCCGGCAAGTTCCATGAGCTTTTCGGTGGACCGCCTCGTGCGGCCGAGGGCGAGCTTACTCAGCGCGAGATGGACTTGGCTGCCTCGATCCAAAAGGTGACCGAAGAGGTGATGCTGCGTTGCGCCAGGCATCTGCACAAACAGACCTGCCTCAATAACCTGTGTCTGGCCGGCGGCGTTGCACTCAACTGCGTGGGCAACGGACGGATTCTTCGCGAAGGTCCCTTCGAGAACGTCTGGATCCAGCCCGCCGCTGGCGACGCGGGGGGTGCCCTGGGCGTGGCTCAATTCATTTGGCATCAGCTACTGGACAAGCCACGTGAGGTGATCCAACCCGATGCCCAAACCGGTACCCTGCTGGGCCCACGGTTCTCAGAATCAGACATCCGGAGCTTCCTGGAAAACCTGGGTGCCACATACGAACACATCCCCGACGAATCGTTGCTCTGCGACCGTATCGCCGAACTCCTCGCCACGGAGAACGTGGTGGGTATGATGCAAGGGCGGATGGAGTTTGGCCCCCGCGCTTTGGGAAGCCGCAGCATCCTCGGCGACGCTCGCAGCGAAAAGATGCAGTCGGTCATGAACTTGAAGATCAAATTCCGAGAGTCCTTTCGACCTTTTGCTCCCTCGGTCCTCCGCGAACGGGTGCATGACTACTTCGAGATGCGGGAGAATGAAGACAGCCCCTATATGCTCCTGGTCGCCCCGGTCCGGAACGATCGGCGCAAAACGGTAGATGAAGATCTGGTAGGTCTCGACAAGCTCAAGTCGATCCGGTCGGAGATCCCTGCGATCACGCACGTCGACTTCTCGGCACGGGTTCAGACCGTCGACGCCGACCGCCATCCGCGATACCACGGTGTGATCAAAGCCTTCGAGCAGAAGACCGGTTGCCCGGTCGTCATTAACACCAGCTTCAACGTCCGGGGTGAGCCGATCGTCTGCTCTCCAGAACACGCGTACCGCTGCTTTATGGCCACCAACATGGACGTCCTAGTTCTCGAGGACTTTGTCCTCCTCAAGAAGGACCAGCCCGACGCGAAAAAACACGAAGCGGACGATTACCTGGCACAGTTTCAACTGGATTAAATATGGCCTTGATGGAAATCGACTGGAAACCAGGCGCCCGACAGCTTCGGCAATTCGCGGCGCTGAGCTTGCTGTTCTTCGGTGGTGGCGGGACCTGGTTATTTTACGGGATTGAGTGGACGGCCCTCGCGTGCTCGCCATTCTGGGCCGTAGCGGTGATCTTTGGCGCACTGGGTTTGATTCAGCCCCGCGTGGCTTGGCCCCTCTACGTTGTGCTCATGGCCGTGGCCCTGCCGATCGGCATGGTGGTGTCCTTCCTGATGCTTGCAGCCATTTACTTCGGCGTCATTACCCCCATCGGGCTTGGTCTCCGGCTCTGCGGGAAGGATCCAATGACGCGAAAACTCAACCGCCAGTTCGATTCTTACTGGATTCCTAGAAAAGCCCCGGATAACTCTGAACAATACTTCAGGCAATACTGAAATTATCACCATGAACGATTCAAAAAATGATTTCGAGCGACAGGCCAGCAAGGCTCAGACAAGTATCGTACGAGAGTTCATTGATTTTTTGTTGCACAACAAAAAATGGTGGCTTCTGCCTATCTTTATCGTACTGGGATTGTTTGGCATACTGCTCGTATTTGGCAGTACAGGGGCCGCTCCCTTTATCTACACTCTTTTTTAATAGCTCGCCGAAAAAAACATGAAAAAACATGTTCTTGGCCTGACTGTCTCTATCGCAATAATTTGCGTAGGTTTTCCAATAATCGAATTGGCTCTCCGATTCATCGATCAACCAATCAACGACTATCGGCCCAGACACATTTCGTTACGCGAAAGATCTCCATTGATCAATACCATGGTCCAACCCACTCCAAGCGCCATCGCCAATGCAGACAACATTGTGATAAAGCCATATCGAGTGCGTACTGACCGCGACGGCTTCATTCTCGGCGATCAATTGTACCCCGACGCCCAATACAAAATTGTGTTTTTAGGCGGCTCAACCACCGAGTGCCGTTATGTCGAAGAAGACGCCCGTTTTCCGGCTCGCATAGGTGACATATTGAACAAAAACAACTTGCACGTCCAAACATACAACGCGGGCCACTGGGGAAACAACACGGCACATTCAATCGACATCTTGTTTAACAAAGCGGCGAAGCTAAAACCTGATGTTGCCGTCATGATGCACAACATCAACGATCTGACCATGCTTGTTTACAAAAAAGACTACTGGGATCGCCACGCTTCACGAGAACTTATCAAAGCCAGTCCAGCCCCAACACTCTGGTTCCACGCAAAGGGGGTTTTAAAATCCACCCTTCCTTACCTCTACCGCCGTCTTCGCCACGTTTTTTCTTCAACAAGCAGTCTCGGAAATGAATTCGACAAGGAAAAAACCAAGCCAAAGACGAATGATTACCTGATTAATCTCATAGATACACCCGGTCACGTCGACTTCGGTGGAGACGTCACTCGAGCTATGCGGGCCGTCGATGGTTGCATCATCC
>JAAZXX010000134.1 GCA_014239995.1 Verrucomicrobiia bacterium | reverse complement strand
ACATCATCAAGGAACTGCTGCCTGGTCACACGCGCTACCGTCATCGATGTGTTTTCCCAGGAACCCATGCGCAGGAATCCGGTGGCGATCAATGCTTCCGGATCCTCCGGGCGCCATTCATCTCCGGCGATCTGTTCCAGGATAAAGTGATCAAAGGGTTTGTCCTGGTTGAAGGCGTCGATGACGTAATCCCGGTAGGGCCATGCGTTGGGGCGTTCCGTGTTGACCTCGTAGCCGTGGGTATCGGCGTAGCGCACCAGGTCCAGCCAGTGTTGTGCCCATCGTTCTCCATGGCGTGGACTGGCCAAGACTCGCTCGACTTCCCGGCGATAAGCTTCCCGGCGGTCCGTTGCCTGGATGAAGCTCTGCAGGGTTTCCCTTGAGGGAGGAAGTCCCAGCATATCAAAATAGAGGCGTCTGAGGAGGGTGCGAGGATCGGGTTCTTCCTGGATTTCAAGCTCCAGAAAGGAGAGCTTTTTCTGGATGAACCCATCGATGGGCCCCTGACCTCCAGGAATGATATCAGGGTGCTTGATGGGTTGAAATGCCCAGTGCTCTGATGTTTTTTCCGATCCCAGGCATGTCACTATCCAGCATCCCGCGAGACAAGCAAGGATCGAGGGCCTGGATAGAAGCCAATGGTGCATGGGGTGATCTTACACAAGCATGAATACAAAAATCAATGGTTCATGCTTGTGATGGGCCTTTGCATGTTGAGGATGTCTGGATGAGCCTGAAGCTGCCCGTTCAATCCGGTGACCTGGCAGGTCTGGAATTCGGTGCAACTTCATGGAAAAAACACCATGCAGGTGTAGGACCTATTTCGGAGCAAGGATCCTGAGTCGGAAAAACATTGAAGCCCCACTTCCTGTCGGGTGCCAGCGATGTTGAACCCTTGAGCCCTTGGTGATCAACAGATCGGCAGGCAGCGGAGTCCAGTCGACCAGATCTCTTGAAGATTCAATTTCCCATAGAACGCCCGGCAGTGGTTGCATCCTCGAAAACTCAAGCGTCCAGCCGGCAGCAGGTTCGTTTGGATCATTGAAAACACGAATCCAGTGAGGAGAAGATTTACCATCCGCAGGGTTGGAACCGTGAAAATACTCCATGAGGTTATCCATGCCGTCGAGGTCTGGGTCGGCCATCCAATCCGATATTTCGTTTCGGGCAAGGTCCTCTTTCGAATAATAACCTTCGAGCCAATCCAGATAGTCAGCCAAGGAGTGACTTGAGTTTTGCATGCCATGCTCGTCAAGGGCTTCCCAGGACGCGGCCGGATCAGCCCCGGAAATGATCTGTGGGTCCTTGAGTGAAAGAAAAGCACCTTTGCCGTCCGCCAGGATAGGCCAGGGTGGTCCGTCTTCGTATTGCACGTCGATCACAACGTTACTCCCGACAGTGGCCACAATGCGCTCCCCCCCATTGTTGAGCTTGGTTCCCTCCTGAAAAGATCCGGCCATGTTTAAATGGTTTCCAAATCGTAGCTCAAATGCGGCCGGGTTGGAGGCAATGATGAGGGTCTGGCCAGGGGGCAGTTCCCTGATGTTCGCTGTTTCATCAAAGACATAGCGAATGCCTGAGGTAAACCGAAGCCCGCGCAGATCCACGTTTTCTTCGCTGGTATTGATTACTTGAAGGAACTCGAAATCACTCCTTCTTTTGAATCCAGCCTCGATTTCCAACAGATTGGGAGGGGATGGATGGTAGTGGATGGCGGCAAGCACCAGGTTGGATGCGGTGGGCGGCACTGCATCCACGATGAAATCTGCCGAGAGGAGGGGAGACCATGTATTTCTCTGGAGCACTCGGGCGCGCACGGTTGCAGATGATTTCAGTGAAAATGGACCTTCATAGCGCATGATGCCCTTGGTGATGGGGGTGTTGCTGGTGTCGTCCTCTTCCGTTTCGACTGCCCTCAAAGTGGGCCAGATAAGCATATCACTGCTGGTTGCAGAGACATTCAGTCCGTGGATGGCCAGGAGGTTCTTGCCCGGCTTGAGGACGTGGAGAGAGCTTGAGACGTCGAAATGCTGGAAGACTGTGGCTTGGTTATCCGAATGACCGCTGGTGGCGGGGGTATTCCAGGAAGGGTTGCCGGAGGTGGTGCTCGGTGCATTGGCCCGTGCAATCTCCTTCCCGTTAAGGTAGGCCACAAACCCATCATCGTAACGCATGCCAAGGTTCAGTTGATCCAATACCGAAGGATCTCCGATCTCAAATGGAATGCGCATGTAGATGGACTCCACCCGCCTGGTGTCAACTTGATCTTTGAAATTCAGTTCCGGTGAAAGCATGTTTTCATAGCCGCTGTTGTTGTCGTAGCCTGCTCCCTTCACACCCAGGTTCCACGACCGGTCATCAAAATGGATTGTCATCCACCTCTCAGCCAGGCTTCCATCCACAGGTATGATGGCTCGTTTCGGGTGTGACTCGGAGATGAGTTCAATAGATTTCCGGGGTGTTTGAGAGGCTGGAGGTAGAGGGTCCGTGCCGTCCAGGGAATAATAGATTGTCCCGGCGACTGGTGATTCCAAGTGGATGGGAAAGGCGTTTTGAATATGCCCTCCGTGTTGATTGAAGACGGGTGGCTTCAGGGAGGGAAGCCATTGCATGTCGCTGAATTGTTGAAGCACGATATCGCTGCGGCGTTCAAAAAAGTCAAACGTCTTCAAACTTCGATTATTGGATAATCCAAACAGCGAATCGCGGATGGAGATCCAATCCGCCTGAGTGTAGGGTTTGTTGCGTTGATTGTCTCCCCAACGGGCAGATTCAAGGCGTATGGGGAGTTCGAGCGGATCGGATACCGCACGGTACAGAAGACCCGCCTGGACTGGACTGAGGGGACCGTACTGCAGGTGATCATAGGCGCGATCCGCAAAGCGCATGCGGAATCCTTCATTGCGTGCCAGTTGCTGCTGCAGATATGTCGGACCGCCGGTGTCGTTCCTGCGTGTGACATTCGTTTGCACGCTGTGAAGTCCTTTTTCGGCGTCCCAACTGTGAAAACGCCATTTGCCGGACGGGTCCATATGGTTGTAGGAGGCATACCAGTTGTGGTGTGCCCAGTCCCCGTTACCGATGTAATAATTCATGAGCATGTAATCGATGAATGCATCAATATCAAGCATTGCTTCCACCGCCTCATAATGTGTCTGTATGGACAAGTCTCTTCCGGCCAGCTGGTGCAGTTCCTTGTAATGACTAGCAGTACCCTGCAGCACATCATTCGGGTGGTGTTTGATGGAGTCGTAGTCCCTGTTGGATCCACCGTAATAACTGGCTGCAAAATTGTCGTCTGGGCGTTCATGGAGGGTATGTATTCCCCAGTAAACCCCGTTGATCATGAGGTGGACATGCTTGCCGTGCGGTGAGAGTCCTCCCATGGCGCGATGGAGGTTGGCCGCGTATTGATCGCGCACATACTGGGCCCGGTTGCGTTGGCCGATGGGTTCGGATCCGCCCCCGTAATGCCAGACGTTGTTCAAGCGTGCATCCAGCACGAGCGTATCGAAACGCCTGGCTGCCTCACGCCCGAAAATGGGGTAATCCAGGTCTGGAGTAAATTTCAGTCGCATCGATAATTTGTCGGATTTCCATCTGTTCGGGCTGCTGCCACCGACAATCTGGACGGTGCTGTCTCTCTGGAATCCTTTGACCGTATTGGGGGCTTGTGGGGCACCCAGGGGATTGATCCATTCAGCAGACACCTTTCGTTCCACGCTCTGGCCCCTGACATAAATGCCACTTCGCCCAAACATTTCCTCGAAATCCATGACCATGGAGAGGGTGGGGAGCCTGAGGAAATCTTCTGCCGACGGTCTGATTTCGGGATCCTCATGGGCGAGAATCTCCGGGTCCATTTCCCAATCAGGTCCCGCGTGTCCCCAGTGGATGGATTTGTTAAATGGATCGCCACGTCCGGTCTGGTGCAGTATGGAATCGTGAAAAAGGTAGGAATGTGTGTCAATGTTGGTGGATTGAAATCCTTCCTTGAAAGCCATGACACGGACGAGGGTGGTGTCGCGGATGCTGAGGTTCAGGACAGGTGTCCTTGCAGGGCTGCCTGATGGAACCCTGATGCCATTGTTCATTCCTGGCAAGGTGCCGTCCAGTGTATAGATGAGGGTTGCTCCCCGAGTATTGCTCGTGATTTCCAGGTCGAACGGGTTTTCATAGTAACCGCGGTCGACACTGAATCTTGTGTCCTCGACAAAACCTTCCAGGGTGTCGCCACGATTGCGCGTTCCCGGGGTGGGTTGAAGCATGAAGCCGGTTTCAGCCGGGTTGGCACTGAGCTTATGGCCAAAAGAAACATCTGTTTGATGTTTCGGGTAGTTCGCAAAGATGGAAATGGCCCGGAGGGTTTCCTCTTCCACCCGGAACAAAGCCAGGTCTTCACCTTCGCGCTTGAGCTGAAAGGAAGTGTGCAGTTCGCTGTCCGGCGTTCTGCGGTCCTTGCCGGACGCAAAAACCAGCATGTGTGCACCCCCTTCCAGCCTGATGTCAGGGAAGGCCCAAAGACGGGGTGATTGAATCTCATCTGTCAGGTAATATCCGAGCAGTGATCTTGTCGCGCTTCCCGTGTTCCATATTTCAATCCAATCCGAGGGATCCCCGTCTTCATCCATCACGGTGGTTTTATTGCCTGCCATGAACTCGTTGATGCGAAGTTCTTCAGTCAAGGCAGTTCTGTTTGCCAACATGACCAGCACAAGGGTGATCAGTGAGTGAATGGTGTGGTAGGAGCGGGGCTTGTTCATCGTGATTATCTCGAGTTCATCGAGCACGTATCATGCCAAAACCACTGAAGAACCGCACGCCAGTGATCCTGGATGGCCTTCGCCTGGGATGCCATGGTGTGGGGGTTCCTGGGCCTTTCAATCGCCAGTCATGACCCAGTCCAGATCGAACGTAGCGTATTTGATGGATTTTCCCTCACCTCCGCCCGGGGCATCCGGAACGAAATAACTGTAGGTGCAGTGGAGCAGGTCATCACTGCCCTGGATAATCGATGGATAGTGAAACGAACCTTTCCCCCGTTCTTGTTTTTCAAGATGACGTGTCCAGCGGTAGGACTTGCCTTCATCCTCCGAGATGGAAACTGCCAATTGGTGGCGACCTTTTTCAGTATCGTTGTAGATGGCCAGGAAACGTCCATCCCTCAACTCGAGCAGCTCGAGACCGGCACCCGGATTGGCAAGTTGCGGATGGTCGTAGACCATTGACCAGGACTTACCCTTGTCTTGAGATTCGGACACATGTACCCGATAGGGAGGAGGGCCATTATCGCGCATGTAGGTGACAAGGGTGCCATCCTTCTTCCGGGCAAAACTTGGTTGAATGTTTCCTCCTCCAATAATGGGTTCGCTGAAGTCCCAAGAATTCCCCCAGTCATCGGTATACGCCACCAGGGAGAATGAAAAACCATCTGAGTAGAGGCCCACCAGCATACGTGTTTCATCCAGAATGTAAGGGTGTGCGCGTGTGAACCAGCCCAGGCGGCGGGTGAGCTTGTCGTCGGCCTGCTTGAAATTCAAGTGTGCCCATTCGATCATCTCGACCGAAAGCTCGCGATGATTGAGATAAGCCGCGGTTTTTTCCCTGACAATGCTGGCGAAGTCTGTCCCGTGCTTGACGTGCATGACCTTTTCCGACTCCCATCGTGGAGGCCCCTCAGACGTCTGATAGTCACTTGAAATTTTATATTTCATGAGGGCCGATTCCCAAAGGTTGGCCTGGATGGTAGGCCAAAGGAGCCAGAGACGGTTCTTGGGATCGATGATCATGCAGCAGTTGGTATCGGGAAATTCGGGTGTGTCAGCCATGACGAAGGGCTTGCCCCAGGAATGGGCGTCCTTGGATTTGCGTGCACCCAGAATCATGACATCATCCGACTTGCGCTCCCCGGACCCATGAAACCAGCAGGCGATCAGGTCCCCGTTGGGTGCCTCGACGATGCATGAACCGTGATTGTGCCATGATTCAAGCGGGAAAATAAGCTCCGAGTGGTATTTGGACTCGGCAAGAATGATCGAAGAGATGCCATTGATGAGGAGGCAGAGCATGAGGTTCCTGATGGAATGACGAAAGAGTTTTGACATACGTTTTGAGAATGTGACCTGAACTTGAATAGTATTCCACTTAACATGGAAAAGTGGAGGTCTTCAAGTCGGAAAGTCCCATAAGTGCCATGCATTTGGCTGCACCTGTGGGGTTAATCTGGTTGACGTGAATGCGTCACTCAGATGTTGGCACAGCTTGGAGCCAGGGGGTGTCAGCTGCAGAATATACTCGGGGAGCGGTAAGCCCGGCGTCTGGTTTGTTCAACGGACTTTGACTTCCTCGAAAACATCCCTGGGTAACTCAGCAAGAAAACGCGATGGCGTTTGCATGAAATCGCCGGTCCCTCGTTGGCTGAAGCGCATGAGCGGATAGCAGAGGTAGAGTTCATCCATGGCCCGGGTGGAGGCAACATAGAATAGACGTCGTTCCTCCTCTTCACTGTCCGGATTTTCGGTGGATCTTTCCGAGGGAAAGAGTCCTTCACAGAGCATGATCACGAAAACGACCTTGAACTCCAATCCTTTGGCCTGGTGGATAGTCGAAAGGCGGATGCGTTCCTCGTCTTGGCTCATCTCCTGTTTCCTGCCAGGAGCCAGATCCGTCTCAAGTGCCAGCTGTGTCAGGAAGGTCTCCGGGGTCTCGAATTGCTGAGAATAAACGGCCAGCTGTTCGAGGTCCTCCATGCGGTTGCGAAAGTTGGAATACTCTGATTTCAGATAATCCTCGTAACCCGCGTCCATGATATGCCGGATCATGGCGGCCGTACTGCCTCTGATTTTGGGTGCCTCCATCTGCTCCATGGTGGCCTGGAATTGAGTCCAGGCTTCACCGGATTTTTTTGGCACCTTGGGGATGCAGCATTGGATGCCAGGCATCAATGATCGCGGCGGCAACGTGTCGGCATTCCCGGTGGATGGGGTGTTCGCCAGTCCGCCCTGGAAGAGGTGCCAAAGCGTGTCGGCAGTACGCGCTCCAATGCCTGGCATCAGCTTGACCACGCGCTTGAACGAGAGTTCGTCCGCGGGATTGGTCATGAGCTTGATGGATGCGGTGACGTCCTTGATGTGAGCCTGCTCGAAAAAACGAATGCCACTGGTGATGGAGAAAGGAATATTGCGGCTGGTTAATTCCATCTGCAATTCCATGGCGTGAAAATGGGAGCGGTAGAGAATGGCCATTTCATCCAGTTCAATGCCCTCATCGCGTAGCTCCAATGCCTTCTGGGCAACAAACATGGCTTGTTCATGGGCATCGTTGGTCACGATCACCATGGGCTTCTGTCCAGCTGGTCGAGCGGGTTCAAGCTGCTTGGAAAATTGTTGGGCGTTGGATTGGATGACAGCATTGGCGAAATTCAGGATTTGAGGTGTGCTTCGGTAATTGGTCTCAATCTTGTGAACGATGGCGTCTGCGTAACGTTTTGGAAACTCGAAGATGTTGGCGAAATGGGCGCCACGCCATGAGTAGATGCTTTGTGAATCGTCCCCTACCACCATGACGTTTTGGTGACGTGCTCCGATCAAGTCCACCAAATTGCTCTGAATCCGGTTGGTGTCCTGGTATTCGTCAACCAGCACAAACTGGAACTGCTGCTGATATTGCTCCAGGATTTCGCTGTTCTGCCTCAACATGACCAGCCAGAGACCAAGGAGGTCGTCGAAGTCCATCATGTTGTTGGTCTGCTTTCTTTCCCGGTAAAGCTCCATGACCTGTTCCATTTCGCGCGTCAGATGTGCAAAATACGGAAACTGCTTCTCCAGCAGGATCTCCATGGTCGACTGTTTATTGGCCACCAGTGAAAAAATATCTGCCAGTACCTTGGGTTTTGGAAAACGTGTGGCCTTGACATCAATTCCAGAAACCGCCACGCAGGTGCTGAGCAGGTCCACGGCGTCCTCTCGATCCATGATGGAAAAATCCTGACCAAATCCCAGGCATGTGCCGTGTCTGCGCAGCATGCGTGCACCGATGGAGTGAAAGGTGCCACCCCACACCACACTTGCCTCGTTCCCCAGCAGGTCCCCTACGCGTTGCATCATTTCCCGTGCCGCCTTGTTGGTAAATGTCAGCAAGAGAATACGGTCTGCAGGGATGCCTTGCTCCAGAAGGTAGGCGACACGATAGGTCAGGGTGCGGGTTTTGCCTGCACCTGCCCCAGCGATGACCAGGGACGGTCCCTTCGGTGAGGTGACCGCTGCGTGTTGCTGGTCGTTCAACTCACCACGGTAATCGATCCGTAGTTCAACATCCTGCCTCGTTCAGTTCCGTGGCATGTTTTCTGGCCTGGGCATCGCCAGCGGCAGCG
>JAAZXX010000133.1 GCA_014239995.1 Verrucomicrobiia bacterium | reverse complement strand
GAGACAGGCATCAAATGTTGTTTTTGTTAAAAGTATATTACTACAATTTGCAATTGTTCTTGAAAAATTTTTTATGTGATCACTATGAAAATGTGTAAAAACCGCAGTTGTCTTTCCCGGATAATGTCCATCACCGAGTTAATTTGGAGGAACCGATTCAATTTTACCATGATTCCCTGGAAACTTGAAAAACCCGAGCAACACTTGGTATGTTCAGGTTCAGTAGGTTTTCAGTGAAGAGGGAATTTGAGAAAGAGACGGATTTGACAATTAGACTACTAATGGGTATTTTAGCATCTCCTGCGCGGTGTCGTGGGTCCTGCATCATATTCATAAAAAAACTGTTGACATGAAGCTGGAATTTTAGGAGATTGTCGATACACACGGTAACGAGAATAAAAGCAATGAGAACAAAAACACTACTTATCGCGGCTGTGCTGGGTGCAGCGGGACTGGCTTCCGCTTCAGCGCAGGTGGCCTCAGTGAATGCTGTTGGTTACGTTAACAAATCCTTAAGCGCAGGTCTGCACACGCTTTCAAACCCACTCTCCAATGGTGACAATGCCATCGGTTCAGTGATTCCCAGTGCTGGGATTGGCGATACCGTTTTCAAATTTGAAAACGGCGCTTTCGCTTCCAGTACCTTTCTGGGTGTTTGGGCTCCCGAGGTGACCTTGGGTGTGGGCGAGGGCTTCTTCTATGATGCCACCGCTGATACCACGATTACCTTTGTAGGTGAAGTCCTTCAGGGCGACGCCACAAACAAAGCCGTTCCTGCTGGGATCTCCATGCAGGGATAATTGGTGCCCGTTTCCGGTACCATGACTGACCATGGCTTTCCTGCTGGTGTGGGTGACACGGTCTTCAGTTGGAATGGAACTGGATACGAAGCCAACACCTTCCTGGGTGTCTGGGCTCCCGCTGATCCTGTCCTCGGTGTTGCCGAGTCCGTCTTTGTTGACAAGGCTGAGGCTAGTGCATGGGATCGTAACTTCTCCATCAACTGATCTAACAACCCGTAAATTGAACAAACGGACATAACATAGCTATGAAAAAACTCGTATTATCCGCACTTTGTGCGCTTGCAACCTTGAGCGCTGCCGCTCAGGGTACGGTTAACTTCGCCAATGTTGGCGGTGGTGTAAACGCCCCAGTTTCTGGGCCTGATGGACTTTTGGGTGCTGGCTTCACGGCTCAGCTGCAGCTCGAAGATGGCACCGCAGTGGGTGCTCCTGCCAACTTCCTCGCCAACGGACTTTTCTCCGGTGGTGCCAGGACGATCGATGGTGCTGCTGGCGGTGCCAGTGCAACCTTGCAGGTATTCGCTTCCAACGCTGACGGTAGCCTTAGTGGCACCTCTGCTCCTTTCACCGTCACGCTTGGCGGTGGAGGCACGCCTCCTGCTCCTCCTTCCGCGTTGAGTGGGTTGTCTTCATTCTCCGTGTCTGGTGGCGCTCCTGTGATTCCTGAGCCCTCCACGATTGCTCTGGCAGTCCTCGGTGGTGCAGCTCTGATGTTCCGCCGTCGCAAGTAATCGAACTTAATGTTCTCATCAAGCCGCCTTCTTCGGAAGGCGGCTTTTTTGTGGTCAATTCCATTGACACATTAAAACAGTTAGGCTAATTCTCTGGCTGTAGGCGCGTTCGTCTATCGGTTTAGGACGCGGCCCTCTCAAGGCCGAAAGACGGGTTCGATTCCCGTACGCGCTACCATTTTTTACCCAGTCAGGATGGACGTCGCATCACTTTTGTATTCCCGCCCGACTTAGCCTAATTTATTTCACACGAAGTGAAACTACTCCACAGGAACCCCCAAGCTACCTTGCGGTTTTTCTGAAATCAGTCCCCTGATCGATCGCATCTTGTTCAAGCCTGATGTGTAACATCTACCCCCGATACCGTTCCAAACCTTGATTGAAGAGGGAACCGTATCCCCACGATGATTGAACTGTTTCACGGCCTGCTGATGGTATCTCTAAGTCAGGTGCTTCATTCAGGGAACGGGCCCAAGGCTTTTTCAACTGCATGTTTCCTGATTGAAAAAATGCGCTCGATATCTGGTCGAACCCACCATCGGTGGATTAGCCAGCCCAAGGGAATGGCGTAATCCACGCAATCCTTGATGAGGCATCCGCCTTCAACATCCTTAAACAGGTGTTTGTGTCTCCAGAAGCGGTAAGGTCCTTTGGTTTGTTCGTCGACAAATTGATGGGGAGGAGACCAATCTACGATCCTTGCTCGCCACTTCATCTTCAGGAATCTCAATTTGAATTGATAATCGATTTCAGTGCCTTCCTGCATGATGATTGGGGGAGGGCTCAGGGTCTGGAAATCAAGCCAGTTTGGCATCAGCCGTTCCAGATTGGTGGCTTTGGAAAAGAAGTCAAATACTTCATCATGTGGAAGAGGTATCCAATGTTCACTTTCGAAATGATACAAATGCATGGGGATTCTTTTTTCTGTAAGGCTTGTCGAATTACAAGGGTTATGTCATTGATACCATGCTATCCCGGGTAGATTTTTTTCCCGATATGATGCACTCGCAAGAGCCTCTTTGTCGGTTTGTATGAGGTATCATAGTCAACTTAAAGGTAACTTATGAAGATGCCCTGCGCAGTCCAGACCTGACCATGTCGACGATTCAAGCCCAGGACCTCCAGAAACATCTCCAGCGAACGTCATCCGTGTTGGGGGTGCCAGGCCACCTTTGAGGGCTTCAGGTATTCAAGGTCGCGTCGAAGCTTTTCCTTCAGGCTGACAGGCGGGGTGTTTACCGTCACATCAAGCATCATGGGCCTTGAACTCCCTTTCCTGAAGCGCGGTTCGAAAGTGGCACACAGCCGCAATAAGGTCCCACGGATCCGCCAAAACAATCCATACGTGCCTCACCCTCATTATTTTGATTTATCCAATTTTTGCTTGCGCCACACATACCTTAGACTCACCTCGATTGACTACTTTTCAAGGGATGAATTTCATTTCTTTGCTCCAATGAGCATGGACAAGTCAGGGAGCGGATTCCAGACCCTGAGTTTGTTCGCAGGCCATGTAGTTCAACTCGTGGCTTGCTTTTCAGTCTTTGGCACGTTACCTAGCATGGTCACTCTTTACAGTGGTTGATTGTATTCTCGATTATGTCCGCCTTTATCCATGCGGTATCCCACGCAAGGCCCCAAAATGTCTTCACTCAGGAAGCGTGTCTGGCAGCTTTGCGCCAACACGGGCTTTATAGCCGCCTGAATAACAAATCTCATAGGCTTCTGAACAGGGTGATGTGTTCCAGCAGTGGTATCCACCAGCGTTTTCTGGCCTTGGATGCCATCGCAGATGGTTTTGTGACTGATCCTGACACTTTGCATCGTCGTTTTGAACACCACGCACCTTTGCTGGCCACCGCCGCTGCACAACGTGCCCTGCAGAAAGCTGGTCGGGATCCCTCAGGAATTGATGCCGTCCTGGTAAGCACCTGCACAGGTTATCTGTGCCCGGGCCTGAGCACCTATGTCAGTGAACAATTAGGTCTGCGCCCTGATGCGATCCTTCTTGACCTGGTGGGGCAGGGGTGCGCTGCTGCCATCCCTAATCTACAGACCGCGCATGCACTCATCGAGGCCTCTCAGGCAAACTCGGTACTGTCGGTTTGCGTCGAGGTTTGCAGTGCAGCTTTTTATCTGGATGACGATCCAGGGGTCATCATCAGTGCCTGTCTCTTTGGGGATGCTGCCGGTGCCATGCTTCTTGAAAAGGCTCCACCTTCTCAAGGGCGACATGTGAGGTGGATTCAATCCTATTCCCACCTGGAACCAGATAAGCGGGAACTGTTAAGATTTACTCACAGGCGTGGGATGCTCAGGAATATCCTATCAGCTGAGACACCACAACTTGCTGCCAGCAGTTCCGAATTGTTGTTGAAAAAAGCACTGAAGGATTTATCCCTTCGAAAAGACGACATTTCAGCGTGGGTAACCCACGCTGGTGGCAAGCGCGTTATTGAATCACTCCAAACCACACTCCAACTCAAGTCCACGGACTTGGCCGTCAGCCGAAATTTGTTGAGGGATTATGGAAATACCAGTAGTTCCTTTGTCATGCTTGCCCTCGAGCGTCACCTGGAGGACACTTCCTTGGGCGGACATTGGTGGATGCATTCCTTTGGAGCAGGCTTCAGCAGCCATGGTTTGATGCTTCATGTCGATTGATCGACCCTAGATTCATATGCAGCGTGTCGTCAAAACAGAAATGCTGGATCACTTGCCGGTAAACGACCCTCTTGCTGTGGGATCAAGACGGGATCTTCGTCTGATCAACCGCCTGATGGGGCACAAAGAGATACTTGCAAAGGTGATTCGCCGGGGTCTCGGCGGGAAACGCTCCTTCCGTCTTTTGGATATTGGCGCTGGAGATGGTCTGTTTGGCTTGCGGGTTCTGCGGAGCCTTGGCTGTGTCCAAACACCATGTCACGTGACGTTTGTCGACCGTTTGAGCGCTATTTCTAAAAGTCATCTCATAACCATGGAGAGTTTGGGGTGGAATCACACGATCGTTGAGCGGGATATCTTCGAGTGGCTTGAGGATGAGGATTCCCATTTTGACGTTTGTTTTGCCAACCTGTTTTTACATCATTTTCAGGATGACAGACTCTCCGAAATGCTTGGATTGATTCGTTCCAGGTGTGATTTCTTTGCGTGTACCGAGCCCAGACGCAGCGCCATGGGCCTCATGGGGGTTTTCTGTCTCCCATTACTCGGTTGTAACCGTGTGACCCGCAATGATGCACGGTTAAGTGTGCATGCCGGCTTCCGTGCCAGTGAACTTTCCTCACTATGTCGTGACGATATGGGATGGGAATTGACGGAACGTCCTGCTGGACTTTTCAGCCATCTGTTTACGGCGAGTCGAGTGTCCCATCATGAGCAGTGACCCCAGTATCTGCGTCGTGGGAGGCGGTGTTGCCGGGCTGACACTGGGCATTGAGCTAAGGCGTCAGGGTGTGCAGGTTGAGCTTCTCGAAGCGGGTTCTTACCCTCGACATCGTGTATGCGGTGAATTCATCAGTGGGGCTGGAACAGGTATCCTCAGACAATTGGGCATCTACCAGCAAATGCTGGATGCAGGGGGGATTGAGGCAGAAACCATGCGCCTTTATGGGCAGCGACATCGTTCCCCAGTGCTTCCCATGCCTGAGGCGGCTCTATGCATCTCAAGATACAGGATGGATCGGATCATGGCCGATGCATACCTATCGCTGGGGGGCGTGCTCAGGCAAGGCAGCCGTGTCACTGGAAAGGATGCCCTGGCTCGTGAAGGCATGGTGATGGCGACGGGGAAACGCATGGGGCCCCATCAGAATGCAACGCACTTGGGATTCAAGGTGCACGCCCAGGGATTGGAGCTTGCGGCTGATCTGGAATTACACTTTGCGCCAGGCGCATACGTTGGACTCTGCCGCATCGAAAATGGCCTTGTGAACGTGTGTGGACTGGTATCCGAGCGTCTCGCTCCACGGGACTTGAGGTATACCTGGAGGTCCTTTATTGGAAGCCTGCTTCATCCAAGTTGCCGTGAGGCTTTCGATGCTGCCATCATGGATACTACATCGCTTTGCTTTTCGGCGGGTTTGCATTATGGGTTGAAGCCCGTCTTGAATGACCAGTCACTCTACATCGGAGACCGTAGTCTTTCCATTCCTCCTTTGAGCGGTAATGGCATGTCCATTGGCATGGAAACCTCCATGATGGCCTCCCGTCAGCTAATCGCCTTCGCACGGGGGACAAGGCCATGGAAAGATGCCCTGGGGCGCATTCAAAAAGATTATTACAGACGTTTCAGGAGTCGGCTTGTCTGGGCAGGAGGCTTGCAATCGCTGATGCTTCCAATGCGTCACAACCTTTTGAGGGAATGGACCGTGGCATGTGCCAAATGGCATTATCGATTTCTCTATCGAGTGACGCGATAACTTAAATATAAGTAGCATGCGTCAAATGAGGCGCGTTGGCGCAGAGGGACGCTTGAGGCCATTCCAAGCCTGTTTTCCGCCTATGTGTTGCGAATCAAGTTACCCAGATTGGTAAATGATCTGAACGTGACTGTCATTAACACTGTCGAGTGAATTTTTCTTGTTGAAAAATCTTCATCTGTCATTTTATGGCTCAGTTATTGAAGTTGTGCGTGTGCTGGCATGACCTCAATTGATGCCGATGAATCCATTTCAAATCATTTTCAACCCAACGAGTGCTCGGGAACTGTCCAAAATGCCCAAGGACTTGCAGCTTGATATCCTGGGCGATTTCCGGGGTTTTCCTCAAGATGTTCGCTCCAAGGATTTGGATCGTTTTGGTAAACTGGAGAGACAGGGTAAGCAACTGTATCGGTACAGGTTAGGTGAATATCGAGTTTACTTTGAGCGTTGTGAATTGGGAATCATTATCCACCGGATCCTCAGCAAGAACACACTCAGGGATTTTCTTTTCAGATCCAGTCTTCCAACGGGGGAGGATGAGGCCCTGCAGGAAAACCCCAAGTTCTGGGAACTCATGGATGTTAACCCTGTGACGAGCAAGTAGTTGGGGTTTATTGTGTCAGGTCTTCACCAATTTCCACGTTCCAGTATGCAATATCCAGGAAGTGACGCCAGCTTGCGTGTCCGTTGAGGGTGAAATTGACTTGAATAAACGGACGCCATTTTGGGCGCTTCGGGTTGCGCACCAAGTGCATGCTTGCCTCCTTCGGTGTCCGATTGGCCTTTCGCGTGTTGCATGGAATGCAGGAGCAAACGATGTTTTCCCAGTTGGTGGGTCCTCCGCGGTCGCGGGGTATCACATGATCCAGATTCAGCCGTTTCCGTTCGAGAGACTCGCCACAGTACTGACAAGTGTTGTGGTCCCGTTCAAATATGTTGTGGCGGGTAAACTTAACTTCCTTTTTCGGGAAGCGATCGTATACCAACAGTAGAATGACCTTTGGAACGCCGATCCTGAAGGAGATCGTGCGGACATCCTCCTTGGTGCTTGTGGGTTGCTCATTTGAAAAATCTTTCCACTCATGGAATGAGTATGTCTGGAAGGATCCCGAAGGATCCTCGCAAACCACCTGTGCCCTGCCTTCGAAGAGCAGGGTAATGGCCCTCCTCGCTGAACAGACATTCACTGCCTGCCAGAGTCGATTCAGCACCAATACGGGTTGTTGGAGTTGAGCGGCCATGGATATCCCGAGGATGCTTATTGCTAACAGAGGCGTTGACGTCTGTCAAATCGCCCTTCATAAATGGTCTAGGTTCGTCGCTGGGAAAAATCAACACGGTTGATTTGGTTGATGCAAACGGGTCCAACCCAAGTCCCAGTGACGTGCACACACGCATATGAAAAGAATCTTACACTGGCTGATATACGGCCTCTTGGTCGTGCCTGCGGTTTCAAACATGCTTCATGCACAAGGCGCTGACGGGGATTACATCGCGATTTACAAATTGATCAAGCAGGCTGACCAGTATCGTGATACTGGTTTATCCGATCAGGCAGCCGCTGCATACGCATTGGCTTCCAAACAACTGCGTGCCTTTCAAAATACAAATCCTTCCTGGAACAGCAGGGTTATCCAGTTTCGGATGTCGTATCTTACGCGTGAAATGGAAAAAATGCCTAACCCAGCCCTTTCCAGCAGCGTCAATCATGCCGTTCCTTCCAAATCGGATGATACCTCCAAGGAGGATATTGAGACGGCCGTTGCTGAGGTAACGCATGATCTTGGAGGGCAAATCCAGGCTTTGAATGTGAGGATTGAGCAATTGCAGGAGGAAAACCGGCTCTACATGGCCAAGCTGCGCGAAGCCATGGGGGCCAAGCCCGCCGGTTTCAATCCTGAGGAGCTCCAGCGTGCTGAAGCGCGTATCATGGAACTTCAAAAGGAAAGGGAACTTTTGCAGGTAAAATACCTTCAGGCGACCAGCGGATCAAACCAGGACGGTGCTCCGGACCTGCAAACCCAACTGAAGAATGCCGCCGAAACCATCGAACAGCAAGAGATTCTGATCGGGTCTCTACGTCGAGAAATTACGGCCTCTGGTGAGGGTGCTGATGAGGGTGATCGGGATCAGTTGGTCCAGGAATTGATGGAGCAGAATGCCGTTCTTCGAAGGCAGGCGCAGGCCTCAACCGAATCCAGTAAACCCCTTGCATCCTCGGATTCGGACCTCAAACCGGTTTCACGATCCAGCAAGCGCTTGCGGGGTAGAAGCTGGTGGCCATTTTCCCGTCGGCGAAATCCGGATAAAGAGGATCAGTGGATGGAGGCCAAAATCGCTGCGTATGAAGCGGAAAGCATCCCCTATCGTCCCGAAGAGCTCGCTCTCATGGAAAAACGTCTTCCCGATGAACTCCCAATTC
>JAAZXX010000132.1:418-8394 GCA_014239995.1 Verrucomicrobiia bacterium | reverse complement strand
GGCCAATTGGATGCTGATGAGGTTAACTATTTCGTGGTTGAAGTACCCCGGGTTGCGACCATGGCCACCAACTGGCTCAAGGGTTCTGGTGATCTCGAGATGTGGTTTGATCACGTGGGTGTTCCGACAGGGGAAATACCACCCGACATGTTGCCTCCCATAGACTTCAATGGAGTCAATGAAGGCGAGGGGATGCTGATTTCCGTGGATGGTATGACTTTTTTCGATCCTGAAACCAACAAGCTTGGCACACTCGCATCTCCGGTACTGAAACCCGGGCAACGCTACTATCTGGCTGTTGCCAACAACAAGTCAGCTTATGAGCAGGATTATGAGTTATGCCTCGAGTTCGATGCCGACGATGTGCACATCATCGATCTCACCAACCAGATTCCATACAGTAGCACGATCCCCTTCACCGAAGACATCGAGATGCAGTATTATCGATATCGGACTGGGTCCAATGTGGTGAATCTGGATTTTGAGTTGGAACCTGTCAACGGGGACGTGAACATGGTTGAAAAACACGGTTTGCCCTTACCTAACCTTGCACTTTTTGATCAGCGCTCCGACTTTGCGGGATTGCAGACCGAGATGCTTTCGATCACTAATATCCCTCCTGCCACGATCCTTCCCGGGAGTTATTACATCGGTGTTTACAACGTTGAACCCAGCCAAACGGCTGTCGACTACAACATCAAGGTGACTGAAACCACGGTACCTTACAACATCATCCGTTTGACGGACGGTGAAGCCATTGACTTCACGGTGGGAGACAACTTTGCCTCGGACGATGGCGTGATTGATAATTATTTCATGTTCGAAGTGGCCAGCACAAATGCGGCGGCGGCTCGCTTTGAGATTGTTCAAACCGATGGGGATGCGCAGTTCGTTCTTGAGAAGGAAGCCCTTCCTTCCAAGGATAATCATCGTCTGATCAGGGAGGTTTTTTCCGAACGGCCCGGCAGCGGTAAAATGCTGGTTCGGACCAATGAGTCACAACCCTCCCTGGATGGTAACTGGTTCCTGGCAGTCTTGAACCAACGATCGGAGGATCTCAACTTCACGATACGTGCCAGCCTGGAAACAAACATGCCCCCTGTCATCACCCTGACCAATCAAGTCTGGATGACCAATACCGTCGCTATGAAACTTGAGGAACACCCAGAAGAAATGGATTTTTACAGATTCGTGGTGGATCCAGCAGCAGAAGAAGTGACCTTCACCATAGACCCCATTATGGGTGGTAATGATGGCAATGTGGACCTTCTCCTCAAAAAGGGAAAACTTCCCTCCTTGGTCGATCAGGATGCCACAAGCTCAAATCCTGGAGACCTGAGCGAGACGATTGTCTTGGATGCAACTTCCAAAGTTGTCCTCAGTGGTGGGGAATGGTACGTGGCTGTCGTAAATCGGGAAGCCAGTGAGCAGGTGACGTATCGAATCCGTGGCTCCTACCAGGCAGAGCTGTCGATCATACCCCTTGAGGATGGTATTTTGTTTCCAAATACCATTGCAGGTAATCTGCCCAATTTACCTGCCACGCCCGATCTTTATTATTTCGACGTCGACGAGGAGTCAACGGAGACCACTTTCCAACTTTCAAATCTTGAGAATGGACAGGCTGGCAACGTCGATCTCTTACTTCAATTTGATGTGCCCCCTGATTTGCAAAACTTTGACTACGCAAGTATCAACCCTGATACGCTTGATGAAATGATCCGATTGAACCAGGATTCCGTTCCAAGGATTAAACCTGGCAGATGGTATTTGGCGGTGATCAATCGCGAATCTTCAGAGGTTGATTATCAGATCATGGCCGATCAGTCTTTTCCAGATCAGCCCACCTTTCTTGAGGTGCCTTCTGACCTGCTCTTTCTTGGTGATCAAATATGTATTACCTGGGAATCCGAAATGGGGAAGAGTTACTGGCTCGAAGGAAAGGTTCTGGAGGAGGATCCTGTCTGGGATGGTTTGGCTGGCCCCATTGTCGCAAGCGACCTGTTGAGTGAATATTGCTTGGATTTGCCTGTTGAACATCAGTTTTTCAGGGTGGTGCTTCGGCTGGAGAATGAAACACCGAGTGCCTTTATCGATCCGATAGTGGACCTCAGGAGTGATTCCATTTGTGTCTCCTGGCCAGCCTCGGTGGGGCAATCCTACCAATTGCAGGGTCGGATGAACCTGTTGGAAGGGGCCTGGTCGGACATCATTGATATCACCGCAGACAGCGCTGCAATGGAACATTGTTTTGAATCGACGACTCCCTACCGTTTTTTCCGTGTCGAGCAGACGGAATCGTCGGTCGAGCCAATCCTACCTTCCATCGAGCCTGCATTGGCTTTACTGAATGGCCAACTCTGCATTTCCTGGGATACGGAGCCAAACCGTGCTTATGTGGTGCAAGGTAGGGAGGGGCTAGATCAAGAAGACTGGGTTGATCTGGACACACTTGTGGCGACTTCGGTATCCAGTGACTATTGCATCGAATTGACATCTCCTTATCGTTTTTTCCGAATCCTGGTGGGTGCATTGCAGGAACCGACAACCGGAGAATCTTTTGTTGAGGCCAGTCTGTTGCTGGATGGGAATCAGGTTTGCATCCAATGGAATGCAGAATCCGGCCGTTCCTATCATATTGATGGAATTCCCTCGTTGAATACACCCATTTGGAATGAAATTGCCACGGTCCAGGCCAGTGGCAAACAAGCTACCTACTGTCTGGACCTTCCCACAGCAAATAGATTTTTCAGGGTGCGGATGGGTATGGAAACCACTCAGCCTTCTCCAGAACCCTCGATCACTGGGTATATCGATCCCAGGCTGGTGCTCAGTAATGATCAGGTTTGCCTTACTTGGGAGCCGCAAGGGTCAAGCCTCTATCAGGTTCAGGGTTTGGAAGATTTGAAAAACCCCGATTGGGAGGTTCTGGATACCTTGTCCAGTTCAAATGAACCCCTCTCCTATTGCCTGGATCTTCAGGGATTGCATCGTCTCTATCGTATTGCCGTTATCAAGTCAGATACGCCGATCGAAGACGGAGCTGGTGTTAGACATAATACCTTGCCGTCCATTGAAATTGATCATGTTGCTCTTGATGCGGGGCAAGTGAAGTTACAATGGATGGCCGAACCTGGCTCTGTTTGCCTGATTTCTTACGCAGATTCTCTCCTGGGACCTTGGACGAATATCCCCGACAAGATGACATCGTCGACGGGTTCCTACGAATTCATCGATGATGGATCCATGACGGGTGGTCTTGTATCCCCGAGATTTTATCGTGTGCATCTAATTTCCTCTCCATAGATCAATGTTGCTTTATATGCTCGGTTCTGATTCCATACTCCGCTACTATGGATTCACATGAGGTTTTGCATGAGGTGTTTAAGGATGGAAATCCAAAGCAAATCGCTGAGGATATGGGGCTTTCCCTTTCCATGATATATAAGTGGGCTCAACCTGTTGGTGAGAGTGGAAGTGGAACGGCCAATCCGCTGGACCGAATGGGGGCACTTGTTGAAAGCACCCACGATGAGAGGTTGCTCCAATGGATTTGTAAAAAAGGCAATGGATTTTATATCAGTAACCCCAAAGATTCCCACTCCGATCCCGTTTATCTGATTCCTGCTACCCACACCATTGTTCAAGAATTTGCAGATTTACTTTCGGTCGTGGCATGCGCCGCTGGTGATAATCAGATCAATGAAATTGAAGCCAAGAGCATCCGCAGGCGTTGGGAACAGCTGAAATCTGTGACCGAAGGATTTGTCCACTGTTGTGAGGAGGGCAATTTTTCGAATCTAAGGGAAGAGGCTGAAAAGGCATTATGCCATCACCAGCCTGATACCAAATCCTGAAAGCTTTTAACTTTTTTCGATTAAAGCGTGTGCTGGTTTATCTGAGACTGGCTCATAATAGCAAGTGCAACTCGTGCCTTCCCTCAGCGTTAACGGCAAAAGAGCAATTTCTCCAGCATCCTGCATTTTAAACTCTACATGACCAGACCTCTGAAGCATTTGCATGACTACTGCATTAAAATGCCATGATGCTGGTTAATGGTGTATGCCATTGAAGGTAACCCTTCCAATTTCTGCTCCTCACGGCATGGTCCATAGAAGATTGTTTTCCCTTAAATAGATCACAGGGGTCCATGAAGCAAGGCGGTGCCTCCTGAAGTTGAAAAAAGGCTTTGCAGCAATCTTCATGCCTGTTTGCCTTGAAAAATCCTAGAGTACATGCATATTGTATAACTGATATGGCTCAAGGTCTTTACCTTTCACAAAAAATGGCGCTACAGCAAATGCTTGCGCCACAGTTGCAGCAATCGCTTGCGCTCCTGCAGGCTCCAATGCTGGAATTGAAAGCTCTAGTGAACCAAGAGCTTGAGCAAAATCCTGTGTTGGAAGAGTTGCCTGAGCTTGACCAAAAGAACAAGGAAACGCCCGGCGAGTCCACATCGGAAACGGGCGATGATCAAGCCCCTGAAGATTTTTCCACCACTGATAATTCTGCAGAATCTCCGGAGGAGTGGCAGTCTCAGATCGAAAAACTCTCTCAACTTGATCAGGAATGGCGTGACTATTTCTCAGAGACAGCCCTTCCTGCGCCGCGACATTCAAAAGAGGACGAGGATCGTAGGCAGCATATGTTCGATAGCCTCACTACCACGACATCGTTGCAGGAAACCTTGCGTGACCAGGTGCGGCTCTCTGATCTAGATGCCTCGCAATACCAAATTGCCGATCTTCTCATTGGCAATATCGACGATCATGGCTACCTCAAAGCCACCACGGACGAGCTTGTCTTTTCTACGAATACTCCCAAAGAAATCATCGAAAATATTCTTAAATTGGTCCAAAATTTTGATCCTCCGGGAGTTGCTGGCAGAGACTTGAGGGAGTGTCTGATGCTGCAACTGGAGAGGGTCGACCGGGAAACCACCCTCGAGTATCGTATTCTGGATCGTTGTTTTAAGCTGCTCGGTAAACGTAAATTCCCCAATATTGCCCGAGAGATGGGTGTCTCCCTGGAACAGGTGGTTCAAGCATCCAGTCGCATCAGCAGCCTTGATCCAAGACCTGGTAATGTGTGTCGTGATGATGGAGAGACCTATGTTGCTCCAGAGGTATTTGTCACGCGCAACGATGATGGCACCTATGCCGTTACGACCAATAATGACCACATTCCCAGGATTCGAATCAGTAACACCTACAAGGATCTCCTATCAGAAAGTGCAAGCGCCCCTGACTTGAAGGAATACATCCGAGAAAAAATCCGTAACGGTAAATTTCTCATCAAAAGCATCGATCAACGCCAGCAGACCATCACCAACATCGCCAACGAAATCGTACGCAGGCAGAAGTCATTCTTTGATCAAGGTATTACCAGCCTCAAGCCCATGACCATGATGCAGGTAGCAGGGCAGGTTGGTGTGCACGAAACCACCGTGAGCCGGGCTGTTTCAGGCAAGTATCTCCAGTGTCCTCAGGGTATCTTTGAGATGAAGTTTTTTTTCACATCGGGGATTCAAACCGCTTCAGGCGACAATGTTTCCAATGCGAGCGTCAAGGACATCATCCAAGACATGGTGCGATCCGAGGATGCTGGTAAACCTTTTTCCGACGATCAGATTGTGAAAAACCTTCTTGTCAAAGAAATCAAGATTGCACGTCGAACCGTTGCCAAGTATCGAAACGAGCTGAACATATTGCCTTCCCATCTCAGAAAGCAATATATTTAAATAACTTTAAGGAGGCCTTGTTTCTCAAAGTCCATCCTGCGTTTCTTGGCGCATCTCTTCCAGAACGCTGCGCCACTTGTCCTTATCTTTACGCTCCATGCGGTCAATGAAGAGAATGCCCCTCAGGTGGTCAAGTTCGTGCTGCACTGCCCTTGCAAGCAGTCCTGAGCAAGTGAATTTAAGGCTTTGCCCCTCTCGGCCTTGTGCGATCACCTCCACCGACTCCGGGCGCTCAATGTCAGCATACATTTCAGGGAAACTCAGGCATCCCTCGGGACCTTTCACTGCATCGCTCAGTGGACGTATTTCTGTGTTGATCAGCACGAGTGGCATGTGATCTCTGGGATCAACCTCTTGGCCATCAATTGCCATGGTTGATGGCCGATCTTCCGAATCGGAAATGTCAATGACGGTCACTTGCAAAGGTTTTCCAACTTGATGCGACGCAAGACCGACGCCTTCGGCCTCGTACATGGTTTCAAGCATGTCTGTTACAAACGTCTTCAACGCACCGTCAAATTGTTCCACAGGAAGCCCCTTTTGGCGCAGTGCGGGGTGACCGTATTTGACAATTGGCAAAACCATGTGGAAATTTAGTTGTATTGGCTTGGCTCTCGCAAGAGGAAACCTGCTGTCAGCAAGCGATTGTGGGTAATTTTGGGGTGTAAATCAAAACCGGGCCCTATCACCAGAGGATGGCTAAGGGCCCGGGGAATTTCCAGAACCAGTATTTTAATAAGTAGGATAATGTAGGATTTTGATATCAACGTTGCCGTTTCAATCAAAAAGCTTTTTGAGCTAGTAAGTTGTATCACTTACGGGCTCGGAAATCCTAAAAAACCTGGGTGTATCCTACACCAATAGTATATCGGGTCAACAGCAATCTCAAAAAAATCAGATCCGTAGATTCCCAGATAAAATGGCGGATGGTTTACTGAGGGTTACTTGCTTTCCTGATGAGTTGCAGTTTGACCGACACTTTTGTCCCGATGCTGGGAATGCTTCCGGTATGGGCTTCCCAAATGTCATCTTTTTGATGGTCTGGGTGAGAACTGTTTACCAGAGCATCCTCGTCTTTGATGATTGCTATGTAGGATTGTTCCCGATGGACCGTGAATTGCCCATCGAGCATCCTTGCCCCGTTATAGATCCAAGGGAGTGACTCCAGTGGCATTCCCGTTTCAAGGTTAAATATCCAGTCGTTCAAATGCGCTTCATATTTCTGTTCTCCTTTGGTCCAATGAACGCTTACCTCAATGTGCCCTTCTGGGTTCTGCTTACCGTCCTCAATGTCTTGAGGTTTGGCTCCGATTCCCAAAAGCAACATGGCAAGATGTATGTTTACCGGGAGAGTTTTTGTTTTAAGCAAACTCTCATGCAATTTGCCCAAAGGACCTGTCAGGGCATATTCCAGTTGCCCCTTTCGCATGTTGATTTCGGCCGGAAAGGCGATGTTTTTCCCTGTTGGATCCAGTCGAACGTGTCCTATTTTCAAGCTTCCGTCCTTGTTTTCCTGAATCATGGTGTGAGTCGGGAGGAAGCTAGGGACCCCCTGTGCGCGTGTCACGAGTCTTGGTGAATCCAGAATCAGCATGCAAGAAACGAGCAAGCTCAATGGGAATTGGAATTTGAAATCAAGTCTGTAATTTGACATGAATGTTCAAGGTTGATTCGCACAATTTCTTTGAAGTTTGCGGAACGGCTGTGAACAATGGTAAATTCAGGCAGATCAGGACCGATGCTTTCTAAATCGTGCAGTCAATTTTGGCTTTTGGCCTTATTGCCAGCATTGCTTACCCCCTTGCTGGGTGCCTTGATGTATTTTGTCTGGTTTGCAGAATCCGCTTGGGTGCAACCCGTTTACGCTGGCATCAAGGCCTTTACACTTATCTGGCCCCTCTTCGCTACAGTATGGATTCTTCAAGAGGGTTTTGACCAGTTCAAATCCCTTCTTTTATTTCGTTGGCGTTTCCTTCTTGAGGGGAGCATCTGGGGCATCTTGATGTCCCTTGCCATCCTGGGAGTTGTAGCCTCTCCGCTGGGGCACCTTGTCTCTCAACAAGCGGATGTTGTTCGTGACAAGGCGGACCAAATGGGAGTTCTTTCAAATTTTGTTTTTTTTGGCCTTTTCCTTTCCCTGATTCACAGTTTTCTCGAAGAATATTATTGGCGGTGGTTTGATCGAGAGAAGTGATATAAATGTGATGGTATCATCCCCTGCGGGTGAAGCGTTGAC
>JAAZXX010000132.1:0-408 GCA_014239995.1 Verrucomicrobiia bacterium | reverse complement strand
GTCTTTGATAATCTTTATCGTTTCCTGGATTCCAAAGGACTGGCCTACGTCGTGGCGGCCTTGGGTTTTGCCGCGCACCACATTGTCGTGACCACGCAATTTTTCGACGGTGCGATGGGGTGGATCTTTGGTCTCTCAGTCGGAGTGGGAGGTGGCATATGGTCCTGGTTGGTGAGACGCCATGGTTCCCTCATCGGGGCTTGGATATCTCATGTCATTGTGGATCTTACGTTAATGTCGGTTGGTTACTGGTTGATCTTTCACGTCGCGGATCAATGAGGTTCTCCTAATCAGGATATTTTAGAAAATACCTTGGTCGGTGTGTGAATTCGAACCGTCCTTTTCGATCATGCATCGGATGAAGTGTCGTGTTCTCCAACGATCAGATTCCTTCTTAACCACCGTTTT
>JAAZXX010000131.1 GCA_014239995.1 Verrucomicrobiia bacterium | reverse complement strand
ATCAATCCTATTCGGACCGCGCATTGGTTTCTCGGGCTGAATCCGCAAGAAATCACCCTTGCGGAGCAGTTCAAGGCGAAGGACTACCAGACCTTCATGGTCGGAAAATGGCATCTTGGCACGATCATGACCACGTTGGATGGCAAAATACAGGGACTGAGCAACGTTGATTTCACAAAACCCCTGAAATACGGACCGATGCAATTTGGATTCGATCAGAGCTTCATCCTTCCCGGATCCTTGGACATGTATCCTTACGCCTTCGCACGCAACAACGTCTGGCAGGGCGAAATCGTGGCACAGAAAGGGTGGAGTGCTTTTAATCGGGTGGGTCCCGCAGAGAAAAATTTTGAGGATCATCAAGTATTGGAAACATTTTACTCCGAAGCGGAGTCCTTCATCGCAAAGCAGACAAAGGAGAATCCCTTCTTTCTCTTTCTTGCCCTTACTGCTCCTCACACGCCGACGAGTCCAGGAGTCGATTGGCGGGGTAAAAGCAAACTGGGCGTATACGGCGATTTCGTGATGGAAGTCGACCACTCCATCGAACGGGTGACTCAGGCACTCAGGCAAAATGGGCTGGAGCAGAATACGCTGATTCTCTTTTCGTCCGACCACGGTGCGGCTCCTTATGCGGGGAATATCCTGAAAGCAACACCTGCACAGATCGAGCAACTGGAGGCCAAAGGGCATTATCCCAGTGGACCCTACCGGGGTTACAAATTCTCCATCTATGAAGGAGGCTTACGTGTGCCGCTGATTGCCCGGTGGCCTGGTGTGATTACCGAGGGGGAATCCTGCGATGCCTTGATCGGCCTGAGTGATTTCATGGCGACCTTCGCAGAACTGACTGACACCAAACTCCAGAGTCAGAAAGCACCCGACTCGATCAGTTTTGCCAAGCTCCTGCGCAAACCAAAAGACCAGGGAACCCGACAGCACCTTGTGATGCAATCCGTGGTGTCATTTGCAATTCGTGACGGCAATTGGAAACTCTGCCTTTGCCCCGGGGCCGGCACTTCTGCCGGGCAAGTCCACTCCAAGGGCAATGATCCCTCGCCGAATAAGGCCTGGAAGAAAGCACTGGATCAGTTTGAAGGTATCCCCGTGGAGGCGGACCTTCTTAAGGCGCCTTTTGTTCAACTGTTCAACCTCGCCAACGACCCCCACGAGGACAAGAATGTCGCTGCCCTCCATCCTGATCGTGTCTTGCAAATGGTCGCACAGTTGAAAAAGAAGATCAAAAACGGTCGCAGCACACCTGGGGCAGAACTAAACAACGACACGAAAGTTCGAATCGTCTCTACCAAGGATAAACGCCTGCCCGCCTTTGCACGTGAAAGGTTCGCCCAATCAGGCCGGCAAGATCAATAAGGGCCTGGGACAAAGAGAAACAATTCCTATCGCTAGGATGGTTTCTTTACGGCGTATTTCTTCAACACCTCCAGATCGACAAACTCAGTCACACTGATATGGCAACTCTCCAAGACGATTTCTGGTGCCATATCTGCCTTGTGTGCCTCGATCCAGCGTCCCAGGCAGAGACACCACCTGTCACCTGCCTTAAGCCCCGGGAATTGATATTCAGGAATGGGAGTCGAAAGATCGTTACCAGCTTGGGCACTGAACTCCAGGAAGGCCTCGGTCATCACGACACAGACTGTGTGCATTCCCCTGTCATCCGCACAGGTATCACATAAACCATTTCGGAAAAACCCTGTGACAGGATCAAGAGAACAAGGCTTTAACTCGCTGCCAATAACATTTGAGGCCATGGGAGGAGTCTAGCAAGTCATCCACGGGAAACAAAGAAAACTAGATACCTGGAAACTGAATCCTTGGTTAAAAATAATTTCAAGACACCCAAGCCCACCCCTTTACTTCGCTTCAGTTCAGGTCTCTTGAGGTTCGCAAAGGCCCGCATTCCTGGAATTGATGCTTTGAGAGGCATTTGCATCAACTCACCATCTGTACAAGAAAGGGCGCACCATGCACAGGAAGGTACAATGACCGGGTAGAGGTCGTTTCCATTTAGGCCCACGCTCTCCCTTTCCTGTCAGTCATTCGTGCGAAGCGCGGGCCAAGGAATATGGAATCAAAATCCACACACTCGCACCCAGGACCACTCTCCTGTGAGCCGGGTGAAATCACACGTCCAAGATGCGCATCAAACCCTTCCCGGAAGAAACACGCAGGCATCGAAGCGTTGACCTCCATGGCAGAGGAGGTTTTGATGAGAGTATACGCCATGAAAATGCTTATCATCATTCCTGTGCTCGGCTGTCTCCTCATGCCGTTTCGTGTAGAGGGACAAACTGAAGATCGACCCAATATCCTGTTCGTTTATCTTGACGACTTTGGCTGGAGGGATACCAGTTACATGGGATCGGACTTTTATGAAACGCCCCATCTGGATCAGTTGGCCAGGGAAGGAATGATATTCAAGCATGCCTATGCCGCTGCCGCCAACTGCGCACCGTCGCGAGCCAGCCTCCTGAGTGGCCAATACACCCCACGTCACAGGGTATTCAATGTGGGAACGCGACCACGCGGCAAGGAAGCGCATCGCCGGCTGGAGCATATTGCAGGTGTCGATACCTTGTCCACGAACCTGGATACCTGGGCGCATTGCATCCAGAGGGCAGGATACCGCACCGCCAGCATGGGTAAGTGGCACCTGTCCAAGGATCCCCTTGCCTATGGGTTTGACATCAATGTCGGGGGTACGCATGCCGGCAGCCCTCCAAGGGGATACTATCCCCCGCATGGGAATGCACCCGGATTACAGCATGTGCCAAAAGGGGAATTCCTGACGGACTCGCTGTGCAGGCACGCCGCCTCCTTCATCACTGCAAACAGGCACCGCAGTTGGTTCCTTTATCTCACCTTGTTTGCAGTGCATACCCCTATCCAGGCAAAGAAGGAACTCCTGCCAAAATATCAGGCCAAGGCCCCCGGAAACCTCCATGATAACGCCAAGATGGCAACCATGGTCCAGGCGGTGGATGATGGCATCGGCCATATCATTCAAAGGCTACAGGAACTGGGTTTGAGCGAGAACACAGCCATCATTTTCTTCTCGGACAACGGCGGCTACGGTCCCGCAACAGACATGCACCCATTGAAAGGCTACAAGGGAACCTATTATGAAGGAGGGGTTCGCGTGCCTTTTTTCATCAAGTGGCCGGGCATGGTGGAGCCGGAAACCGTCAACAACACACCCATCATCGGAGTCGACCTTTACCCTACTCTCCTGGAAATGACGGGGGCATCGGCACGCAAAGACCAGATACAGGATGGGGTCAGCCTCATGCCCCTGTTCAAGGGAAAACAACTTGATTCACGTTCACTTTTCTGGCATTTCCCGGCCTATCTCCAGAGCTACCGTGGCAAGGGTCCCTTTGAACAAAGGGACCCTCTCTTCCGTTCACGGCCGGTGAGTGCCGTGCGGCAAGGCCACTGGAAATTAATGGAATTTTTTGAATCGGGTGATCTTGAACTCTACCACCTGGAAAAAGATATCGGTGAAACCAGAAACCTTGCGTCCATCCATCCTGACAAAACAAAGGCACTCCACCAGGTCCTCAAGGACTGGCGCCAGCAAGTGAATGCCCCGGTACCAACAATAAAAAATCCAGCCTTTGATCCGGAGGCAGAACGGCGTGCCATCACAGATCTGACGGCATCCACGCCCCGGTAAGGACAAGACCATCCGGGCTACCCTGGGAAACAAGGAACAGGCACCGGAGATTTCGACCGTGGAGCGCGGTGCCAATTTCCTTCATCCGTTCAAGGGCCTGCAAAGAGGCAAGGCATCTCCTGACGACAACACCTGTCATGCCTGGAGATGCCTCTGAGGACACAGAATGAACGACCTGAATCGTCAAGATACTCAAGGCGCCACGGCACGGGCGAACTGGGCTGGCAGAAGGTCTCCCGGTTCCAGCACAATCGGACTTTGTGAGTCATCACCAAAATCAAGCCAGGGACCCGTAATTTCGGTTGCGGACTGCAGCATCCCTTTCCACTCCAGAATAAGGTTCACCCCATCACGCCGGAGACTCAATTCTGGGATAATCACTTCTTTTTCCCCCGAGGTGATACGAATATTGTCGATGCCCACAATCTCGTTCCACCAGGTAGTGTTGGCCTCGATACGCAAATCGATAGTCGAGGTTCCATCGGGAATATCGTAGGTCACATCCTGGAACCTGAGGTCCAGGCGTGTCGGGGATTCTCCATTGCTCGCCTGATCACTGAAGAACTTGTCGTTCCCCGAGGGAGCCGAAAAAGACATCAATGGATCCCCATCGTCGATGTATATGTTCAGGTAATCCGATGTCTCGAAATCAAGGAAGGTAGCTGCCAGGGCCACGGTCATCTTCAGCTTGTCCTTACCTGCAACATCAACAGGAGCATTCCATGTAATGGACTTCGATCCCTCAAATTTGTTCAAGCCTGAACCTGCAAAAAAACCCTCTCCTTCAAAACCAGCAAAGGGACCTCCACCAAAAACAGCCCCACCGTCCCCGGGTGACTCAAGAGCGATAAAGAAGGGAATCACATCCTCTTCAGGCGGAAGGTCCAGAGCGTAGGTGGTAACGTCCATAGAGCCTACCAGCTTAATCGCGTTGCCAATGCCGCTGACAGGTTCCCACTCGAAATCATCAATGGTGGAAGGGGTGTCATCCCCGATACTGTATGCCGAGAGAAACTCGCTACCAAAGGCGCCTGTTGCATTGTAGGCCACCCATTCGAAATCAAATGTTCCCTTGGGAAACACCACATCAGTGGTGGTGTATCGAAACGATCCTGTTCCATCCAGGCTCAGGATATGGTCCTCATCGTTCAGTCCGTTTTTGTCCAGGTCAATGTGAAGAAAGGCTCCATCATCGGCACCGATCGCAAGCGCAATCGTGCCTGCTGTGGCAATCTCAATCTTCCCCCGGGAAACCGTGACAAATCCTCCATCTGGACTACCGGGCACCTCAAAATCCCCGTCAAACACACCGCCACTTGCAGGATTGGCTGCGGCCACAAGGTCAGCTTCCGAGATTGTAGCCTTGGACTGCTTACTGGGAAGCTCTCCAGCGATCACCAACATGGCCTCCTCAATGCTGTCAACGCTTGCAGGAAGCACCCGCTTGAACGAAGCCACCACGGTGGCATTCCCGGGAAAAAAGGTTCCTGCGAGATCGAATGAGTGGGTGTTTTTGACAAAAACACTATCACCTGTGGCCCCACCGGCAGCCGGGTGTTCAGAAGCCCCAATGGTCACAGGCCCGATGTCCGCGGTGAGGGTCTGGCCAATACTGGAAACCAGCATGTCATCATGATCCGAGGATCGATAGGTCACCAGGGGTACCGCGTAGGTAGCAAATCTGCTGGGAGAACCGCCGCTGCTGCTCTTGATCACCGCATCAATGGAGGATGGGTCAGGAAGATCCCCACCCGCGTCATCCTCCAGCACGGTGTGTCCCTTGGACTCAAGACGCTCAACCAGCACGAAATCACCCTCGCCGGAAGGCGGGGGACTGAACAGGATGGTGGCTTTTGCCTTTCCTCCAGTCATCCAGCCGACCACTGAATCAAAGAAACTCAGAAAGTCTTCCGTGACATCCTCTGCCGCAATACTATGATGCCAGGCCATGATACCCCGTTTCTCGGGCGTTGGAGCAGGAACACCCACAAAGGAAATATCACTGTTACGTGCCCAGTAGATTGCCCCTTTCATATCGGCGTTACCCAGCTCTGACTGAATACGATCGAGTTCATAAACATCCCCTCCCTCAACCGTATACCGACTGCCATTTCCATCGGTTTCAAAGGTTTCCTGAAAGAGGATCTCCTGGCCAATAAGGTTTATCTGCAAACCTGCAAAGATCACGAGTATCACGCCGAGAAACCCGGAGCGGCCATGGCTTGCCATGCGAAGATATGATGGTGTTTTCATACGTAGACAACGACTTGTAGTTTGGTGATTTATTTTTGCAGTAAGGTCCCATCCTGAGGGCACATTGCCATCGAAAACTGCGACGGAAAAATACATCGCCAAGAGCACACACTCCTGAGCACAAAAATTTACTGGATACTAGACATCCATACACGAGGGAATGTGGATGACAAGACCAAAATACTCCATCATTGGATCAGCAGGAGGTAAGGCGTTTTGACAAAGCCACCCCTCTATCAGCGCCCGAAAAGGCAAATCAGATCAAAAGGAGTAGCATGCAATGGGGCTCGCAGCAGGGAAGCGAACCATGCCTAACGACGCCACCACCCCTTGCCACCTCCCGGGTTGGCGGCAGGTGCAACCGGTGCGGCACTGGAGCTCATTTGATTGACAAGTAACTGACTGCGTGCGCTTTCCATTGCCATAATAAAGTCACCATAGCTTTGAAAGCGCTGGGCTGGCACCTTATCCATGGCTCGAAAAATGGCATCAGAGGTGGGTTGAGTGATGCTCTGAACCACATGATTGGCAGGCGTCAGAGCCGTGTGCACATGTGCGGAAACCACCTCCTCGATGGTGGGGGCCTCAAATGGAACATGGCCCGTCAGGGCATGGTAAAGAGTCCCTGCCAGGCTGTACATGTCCGAAAGAAAGGTTTCGGCCTCACGATTGACCTTTTCAGGTGCAATGTAGTAAGGCGTTCCCCACACAGCACCATGAAAGTTCGGGTCCGCATCCGCATTCACTGCGAGACCAAAATCAACCAATTTGGGCTCATTTTCCTGATTGAAAAGGATATTGGCAGGCTTGAGGTCCCGATGCAGCAGATTCTTTCCCAAGGCGGATTCCAGAGCGGAAGCTACCTTGATACCGGCATCCAACACCGATAATTCATCCAGAGACTTGTATGCCTCAATCCGCCCATCCAGGCTCCCGTTATCAGCCACTTCCATGACCAGATACCGCATGTTTTCCCATTCATCGAAGGTGTATATATGTATGATATTGGGATGGTTCAGACAGGCACAGGCTCGAGCTTCCCGGTAGAAACCCTCCAGCACCTCCTTATCCTCTGAAAACTCATCCTTCATGAGCTTCACCGCAACCTCACGCTCCAGAGTGGTGTCGAAGGCTCGGTAAACGATGCCCATACCTCCTTCCGCAATGGGACGGAGCAGATTAAACTGGCGCAGCATCATGGGCATCATGATGGGTTCCTCGCACTTGCTACAAGGGGTGGTGGCAAGCGGTTCAAGGTCGGCGGGAATGAACACCTTTGCCCCACACCCTCCGCATGGCACCATTTTAAGTGGCTTACGCTCGTTGTTTTGATCTCCAGACACTGGTGTTAGCTAATCACTTTTTGATTTTGCTTCAAGGTTTTGCTTCAAAATGTGGTATTTACGCCACACCACTGAAGAAACCCCGCTCTGGGGAGCCAGGTGGGCAGGTCAACAAAGCATCAATCCTGCGGTACCACGATGGATTTCAAGACATCCATTACTTCATCAGGATGATCGATCACCCTCCTTGCTCCCGTCCGCACGAGTTCCTCCCTGGGACGAAACCCCCAGGAAACACCCAACGGATACATGCCAGCCGAGACCGCTGTTTGCATGTCCGTATCGGTATCTCCCACATAGAGGATGCTGGACGGTGGCAATCCCCAGGCTGTTGCCATGCCAAGGGCCCCTGCTGGATCCGGCTTCTTGGGTCTACCCTCCTGAAGACCCCAGACGGGATCAAAGCACCCAGCCTCAAAAAATGCATCCGCACACGCCTGGGTAAATTCCTGAGGTTTGTTGGAAAGGATTCCCATCCGGTAACCTTCCGATCGTAAACGCTTCAAGAGCCCATCAATACCCTCATAGGTCTTGGTTTGAAGCTTCCACTGCTTGGCATATGCATCCTTCCAGGCCATGAGAAATTCCATGCGCAACTCCTCGGAGAGGACTTTTCCGGGAATGATCCGCTCCATCAAAACATTGACGCCATCACCGACAAAGACCTTGTAATCCTCGATCGCATGTGTCGCCAAACCAAACCTTTCAAGCACCACGTTGGCCGCCGTGGCAATATCCGCCAGAGAGTCTATCATGGTGCCATCGAGGTCAAAAATGATTCCTTCCATCCTTTGATCCACCATAGGTGCACGAAACCATTCATGAAGGAGGCCCTGCTGACAATGCTTTAATGCATCCAACCGGCTTACGTTCACCCGGGTCACGGCATGCAGAACCCTCAGGTCAAACTTTCAAGTCAGGATTCACCCCGATTCTTTATGCCCCTTGGGATTGTCTCAGGACGTTTTTCGTATATGCTGATGGCATGCGGCGATTATTCGAATGCCACTGCAGTCTGATCACCTGGAGATGTGTCACGCTTTTGTCGTGGATCGCCTTGTGCCTGGTTCCCACGACAAGCCTTGCGAGGACTCCTGAAGGCGTCACGTTTTTCGAGACACA
>JAAZXX010000130.1 GCA_014239995.1 Verrucomicrobiia bacterium | reverse complement strand
ATCAATACTATTTATTTTGAAATATTGATAGTTTGCTTTTTCTGGAGCGATACCCGAACCGTTATAGGCAATAGGATCTTTGCCTTCCATTTTAACAATTGCAAAACAATCTCCACCAATGCCTGTAGAACCAGGCTCAATTACTGATAAAACAGCAGAGGCGGCAATTGCAGCATCAACGGCATTACCACCTTTCCTGAAAGCTGCCAACCCAGCCTCGGCGGCAAGGGGATGACCAGCTGCGACAACCCCTTTACCACTGGCAAGGCCATCGATAGCACCTGATAACCACGCCAAGGTAGCAAAGGTCCAATGCAGGCAGGCAAGATTAAGGATCTTCTTGTTAAGATTGGAAAAGGGAGCAAAGCCATCCATAAGCGAGCTTCCGATGGTCTTAAAAAGATGGAGGAATGCAAGGGCTTGTGGTTTCATGGAAACGATCATACTTGGTTCGCAAATACAAGGGCAAAGGAATTTGTCATATTACAGATGCGTATACAGATTGAAAAACTTAAAAAGCAACTCCAAGGCCCGGGAAGGGGAATTCATGATGAGAAAACCATGGCTGCCATGTTGAAGACTCCACGACATCTCTTTATCCCCCCTGCTCAACGCAAGCACGCCTACGAGGACTTTCCCTTACCTATCGGTTATGGGCAGACCATTTCCCAGCCATACATGGTGGCACTCATGACTCAAATACTTAATCCTCAGCGGACTGAATCCATTCTGGAAATCGGCACAGGATCTGGATATCAGACGGCCATCTTGGCTACGCTGGCATGCAAGGTTTACACCATTGAATGCTGTGAACCGCTGATTCATCACGCCCAATGTGTACTTGATCAGCTGGATCATCGAAACATCCATTTCCGCCAAGGTAATGGTCACGAGGGATGGGCGCAGGCAGCCCCATTTGACGGTATACTGATTGCATGTGCACCTCCATGCGTCCCTTGGAGGTTGACACGCCAATTGACACCCACAGGCCGCATGATTGTGCCGGTTGGAAACGGGAAACACCAGGCCCTGAAGCACATCACCTGTAAAGCAGGACGATGGAGCGAGCAAAACCTCATGCCAGTGCGTTTCGTTCCAATGACTGAAAAGGGGTGAATACAGGTAGAGCAATGCCACTAGCAGGAAAAGGATCAGGGCGCTCTGGGTAGACGCTGGTATAGAACGAAATATGGGTCTGGTCCATCATCTTTCAATCAAGCATCGACCCGGATAAATCTCCCTTGTTCAAGTAGCCTGTCGCTCGATCGTGGGGCGTGGACCAGACAACCACTCTCTGGCCTGCTGAAGGATGGTTTGATTGACAAAACGAGACGCGAGGCCATATTCGGAAAATATCAAACATGGGTTTAATTGAAACATTGCCAGCATCCAAATGCTGATACTTTCCCGACCAGATGGGTTGTACTGCCAGAAGGGGGACTTTTATATTGATCCCTCCAGGGGAGTGGATCGAGCCGTGATCACGCATGCCCATGCAGACCATGCTCGGAGGGGATCCAAACATTATCTCAGCTCCACCGCATCCGCGCCTCTCTTGAAAAGACGTCTGGGGCGCAAGATATCGATCCAATCCCTGGAATACGGTGTCTCAGTCAACATTCAAGGCGTGAAGGTCTCCCTGCATCCGGCAGGACACATTCTGGGTTCCAGTCAGGTACGTTTGGAATACGGAGGTGAAATTTGGGTTGTGAGTGGAGATTACAAAACCTGCAAGGACACGACTTGTACACCATTTGAACCAGTGGCATGCCATACCTTTATTTCTGAATGTACCTTCGGGTTACCCATTTTCCGATGGCCCTCACCCGAGCATGAATGGCAGCGCATACTTCAGTGGTGGCAGGACAATCGCGACACAGATCGTACGAGCGTTTTGAAGGTATATTCGCTTGGGAAGGCCCAAAGGGTTCTACAAGCACTGAAGGATGTAGGAAGTGAAATCCTGGTACATCCCTCCATCATGGATCTTGTTCCAGCCTATGAGACCCAGGGAATCGTTTTTCCTCCAATGCAAATCGCTGATGCCAAGAGCGTCAGAAAATCGAAGGGAAAAGCACTGGTTTTAACCCCCACATGCAATTCAATGGAGGCGTGGATGGACGAACCCGAAAGTTGGCAGATGATGGAGATTTCAGGCTGGATGCAGGTTCGCAGTCCTCGCAGAAAACGTCATCTTTCATGCGGTTTCATCGTCTCCGACCACGCAGATTGGGATGGTCTGAATCAATCCATCCATGCAACAGGCGCAAGTCAAGTCCTACTCACCCACGGGGATGGGATTCTGCTCATGAACTGGCTCAAACGAAAGGGTCTGGAGACTCGCATTCTAAAGCCCGATAACACAAAAAAAGAGCTGGGAAAAAACTGACTGTCTATGCCGCATTAGATCTTTATACATGCAACACCTACAAAAACTGGTGGATCAGATAGACTTGGCGCCAAATGCATCAATCAAGCTCGATGCATTGAAGTCCTATTTTCAATCCGTTCCCCCTGAAGACGCGGCATGGGCCCTCTTTTTTTTAGAGGAACGCAAGCTCTGCACCAAGGTTGGCACACGCCTGCTCAAGGAACTCATCACGTCTGAGACAGGATTGCCCGCAGAGATGATCGATGGCAGCAATGCCAAAATCCATGACTTGCCCGAGACCCTCGCCCTCATGCTTCCTTGGAACGGCCGATCCTGCGAACTGAGCCTATCCACCCTGATCATACAGTTTGTGGAACCACTAGCCGGGTTTGCCGCACAGGCAAAACGGGAAACCATTCGCTGCGCGTGGAAGACACTTAGCACGCCAGAGAGAATTTTGTTCAACAAACTTCTTGTTGGAAAATTCCAGATAGGTATAGCCAGGGAAATGGTTCACAAAGCTTTAGGGGAGATCGGGGGGATCTCGCCCGGCGTGATATCACACCGGCTTGCAAGCAATTGGCCACCAGATGCCGGCACCTTCCAAAGGCTCATTCAAGCAGACCCTGAGAACGATCTTGCCATTGAGACCTACCCACTGCACGAGGCAATGAATCTTGAAGGAAGACCCGAGACACTGGGTAAAATAGAAAACTGGGTGACTGAGTGGGCCTTAAGGGGTGTGCGCGCGCAACTCACGCGACGCAAGGACGCAATCGCACTATGGTCAAAAAAAGGCATCACGCTCAAAAATAATTTTCCTGAGCTCTTGAATCTTTCTCAGTTACTGCCAACAGGAACCGTGATGGATGGGGTCATTCTCCTTCCACTGAAACGTCACAGAGACATCGCTAACCTTCCCAAAAAACCTTCCCAAAAGAATGCGTCCCCCTCAGAGATCCACGCACATGAGACACCTGTTTTTGTAGTGCACGACCTTTTAGAATATCAAGGGAACGATATCCGCCAATGCTCCTTCACTCAAAGGCGCACCCTGCTTGAACAACTCATCCAAGACTGGAAGCAGCAGTGGTTAATTTGTAGGAGCAACCTGAGTACAGGCAATGTGAATCCTGACTGCATGCAACAAGAAATGTTCAGCATGAGCGAAATCATTGGCATGGAATCCACTGGACAAGTCCCAATGGAACCTGTGCGTGCTTCACATCAAATCAGTGCGGATTCTTGGCAAGGTTTGCGACAATGCTTATTGAATGGACCCGACGATAGAACCAGAGGCATGATCCTGAAACAGAAAAATGCAAGTTATCCAGTTCAGGAACATGATACACCATGGTGGCAGTGGAAACCCGCACCAAACACAGTACATCTAGTGTTAGTAAGCGCGCTACGCAACACACCTGGACACATGGAAAGCTTGAGCGAATATCATTTCGGTGCCCTCAGTGGTCAGGAATGGCCATGTGTCGCCAAGACCTCAATCGTGGTGCGGGAAGAAGACAGGCGGGAAATGGACAAATGGATCCTGAGCAACACCCTGCGCAAACAAGGACCTTTACGTCACGTGCAACCCCAAATGATCTTCGAGCTTACTTTCGATCAGGTTGTGGATGCTCCCCGCAGTCATTCTCAAATTAAACTGACGAACGCCCGAGTGATCCGTCACGCAATCGAACTGAACTTGGAAAACACAGTGTCATTGGGACAATTGCTATCCAAGTCGCCCTCAATATTTGATTCCACGGAAGCGGATGTGCGGTTGGATTGACTGTTGAAACCATCCAACCATTTGGTGAAGTATAGCATGACCCTTTGAAACACCGATCTTGCGCCTAATGAATGTTTCATACATGCTGAATAAAGTCCGCTCAAAGCAAACGAGCGCGACCATGAACCATTTTTTGGGATTCCAAGACAAACGATTTGATCACCAACTTAAATGAAAACGAAGCAAACATATTTCATCGTGTCCGCGGCTTGCACCCTTGTTTTTCTTCTGGGCGTAGGCTGCGGTCAAGCTCCGGAATCCTCCAAGACCACGGATAAGGGTGACCCAGCAGCAAACCCAAAGGTTAAGGGAACCATCGGGGTGTCCCTGCTGACCCTGAAAAACCCATTCTTCAAGGTCATTGGTGACAACATTACAGCCGAGGCTCAAAAAAACGGTTACGATACAATCATATTGAGTGCGGACGAGGATGTGGCTAAACAATCGAACCAGGTGAAGGACTTTATCATTCGTAAAGTCTCAGCAATTGTTCTAAGTCCGTGTGAATCACGCTCAATTGTTCCAGTAATCCAGGAGGCGAATGCGGCTGGTATCCCGGTTTTGACAGTAGACATCCCATGCAACGAACCCGGAGTAAAGATCCTGACCCAAGTCGCCACTGACAATTACGGAGGTGGCAAAGAAGCTGGCAAGGCTATGATCGAGGCACTGGGCAAATCAGGAGGTAAGGTCGCGATCCTTCACTACAAACAGGCCGAATCCTGCCGACTGAGAGTCAAGGGCTTCAGGGAAGTCATCGATGCCCATCAAAAATCTTCCGACATCGTCATCAACCTGGTCATGGAACTGGAAAGTGGGGCTGCCAAGGACTTGGGCTACAAGGCGGCTGAGGATGCCCTTCAAACCCACGGAGACCTGCGTGGCATCTTCGCGATCAATGATCCAGCGGCACTGGGTGCCCGCGCTGCTCTGGAAAAGGCGGGAAAGCAGGAGCAAGTCATCATTGTCGGTTTTGACGGCCAACCTGAAGGCAAACAAGCCATCAAGGATGGCAAGATCTACGCAGATCCCATCCAGTTTCCAGATAAAATGGGAGTCGAAATTGTACGATCCATTATGGCACACTCCAAAGGTCAGGATGTACCACAAGAACAACTGATACCCACCAGCCTTTATCGACAGGAAGACGCTATGAACGATCCTGAATTGGACTAGGGTGGTTACCGTTTCATAAACAAACAAGAAATGAGTGAACATAAGCGTGATTTCCTGCCCTCCTTGGTGGGCTCAATGTCCGAAGGTGCCGCAGGCAATCCAACGGTAGAGATGGTGGAGGCAGCCTTTCGACATCACGACCTGCATTATCGATACGTCAATATGGAGGTAGCCTCGAATCGACTGCCGGATGCCATCAAAGGTGCTCGGGCTTTGGGTTTCAAGGGCTTTAACTGCAGCATTCCCCACAAGGTTGCCGTGATTCCACACCTAGATGGACTGGGCGAATCTGCAGCAATCATGGGAGCCGTGAACTGCGTGGTGAAACGAGATGATCGCTTTATAGGCGAAAACACCGATGGGAAGGGTTTCCTGGAATCCCTGAAATCCGTCATTTCCCCTGAGGGGCAGCACATTGTCCTCTTGGGTGCAGGGGGTGCGGCCCGAGCCATTGCGGTTGAACTTGCCTTGGCTGGAGCCGGAAAGATCAGCGTCATCAATCGATCTCCTGATCGCGGAAAAGAGCTCTGTCAACTTATAAATGACCAACTGGAGGTAGTATCCAGTTACACGCCATGGGAAAAAAGCTACAAAATAACACCTGACACAGATGTCCTAGTCAACGCTACCTCCATCGGTTTGTATGATGGCACGGCACCACTTGCCATCGACCTCGAAACCCTCAATCCTTCGACTATCGTAGCCGATGTAATCTTCAACCCTGCGGAAACATGGCTGATCAGAAACGCAAGGCGCATCGGGTGCACGGCCTTGGATGGTTTGGGCATGATCGTGAACCAGGGCATCACCAGCGTCGCTTACTGGACCGGATTACGACCCGACCAATCCATCATGAGAAACGCTGTCGAAAAAGCCCTTCGACTTGAATAAAGCACCTGTTTAATTTGCAGAAATGAAACCTACTCTATACACACTGATTGCTGTCTTCACCCCGATCTTTGCAGAGGGTGCGGAGCCCCTCACCATCACACTGACAAGCGCACAACAGAATATCCATGTGGATGCATGGCAGATTCAAGGGGCAGACATAACACCCACCCATCCCAACTGGTCGATCACCAAGCAAACCCTGCATGGTGGCAAACAAGAAGGGGTAGACATCATCACGATCAATAACGGAAAACTGAGCTTCTCCGTCATTCCAACCCGTGGCATGGGCATTTTAAATGCACGGATGGATGATATCTACCTAGGCTGGCAATCGCCGGTGAAAGAGGTTGTTCACCCGAAGTTTATACACCTGGAGGATCGAGGTGGTCTGGGATGGCTGGAAGGTTTCAACGAATGGTTGGTGCGCTGTGGTCTTGAAAGTAATGGACATCCCGGGACGGATTCCTTCATCAACAATGTCGGAGACGAGGCGACCATGGACCTCACCCTGCATGGAAAGATCGCCAATATTCCCGCCTCCGAGGTCGAAGTAGTCATTGACCGCGTAGCACCCTATCGAATCCATGTCCGCGGTCGAGTGGATGAACGCATGTTTTATGGACCCAAGCTGGAATTGTGGAGTGAAGTGTCCACCACCCCGGACTCCGCCTCCCTCAGGATATCTGATACGATTACAAACCGTGGGGATGATCCCCAGGAATTCCAGATTCTTTATCATGCCAATTATGGACCTCCATTGCTCGAGCAAGGCGCTTCCTTCCTGGCACCGATCGACCGTGTGATCCCCTTCAACGATCATGCAGCCAAGTCCCTCAGCGCTTACGCACACTTCGAAGGACCAACCCCCGGCTTTACCGAGCAGGTCTATTGCATCACGACCTTGGCTGGGCGGGATGGACGCACCACGATCGGCTTGGTCAATCGAGCAAAAAACAAAGGGATTGCCATGACTTATCAGGTCGAGCAACTACCTTATCTCACCCTATGGAAAAACACTAATTCCAAGGGCGAAGGTTACGTGACTGGTCTTGAACCAGGCACCAACTTCCCTAACAATCGTCGCGTTGAACGTAAATTCAATCGAGTCCCAAAACTTCAAGCAGGTGAAAGTCACCATGCCACGATTGATTTTACGCTCCTTAAAGGGGTGGACGCAATCCAACGTCTGGCAGAGAGCATCAACCAGATCCAGAGGCAGCAGAAACCTAAAATTCAAGCACAACCGGAGGACAAGCAGTAGGGGATAAAAAGCCTTCTGCCTGAATGTCGCTTCGATGTTTTTCATACCCCTTGACGATGGAAACACCCCTGCTTGCCATGTCGGGAATACACAAGAGGTTTCCCGGCGTTCATGCCTTGAAAGGTGTCAATTTCGTCCTTCACAAAGGGGAAGTTGTCGCTTTGATGGGAGAAAATGGGGCGGGAAAAAGCACTCTGATGAAAATCATCGGAGGGGCTCACCTACCCGATGCTGGCACCATCCAAATCGGAGAGGAGCAGGTGACGATTCCATCACCCACTAAGGCTCGAGAGTTGGGTATTGCCATGATCTACCAAGAGTTCAACCTCATTCCAGCTCTATCAGCGGTTGAAAACGTCTTTCTGGGTCAGGAAATAACGCGTGCAGGGTTCATTCACAAAGAAGCGGAGAGAGACAAAACGTTGGCAACACTGCACCAGCTCGGCATGGATTTCGATCCCGATCTTCCATGCCACCGATTGACGGTGGCCCAACAACAAACCGTGGAGATTGCAAGGGCGCTCTTGCTCAAGGCCCGCATTCTGGTGCTCGATGAACCTTCTGCAGTGCTCACTCCACGCGAGGTTGAAAAGTTGTTTAACATCATCCATACCCTCAGAGAACGAGGGCTGGGCTTGGTCTATATAGGACATCGGTTGGATGAAATTTTTAAAATTGCAGACCGGGTGACGGTCATGCGTGACGGCGCCAATGTGGGTGATCAGTGCATTGCCGACTGTTCACGCACCCAACTCATCAAGATGATGGTTGGCCGCGCACTTGAAGATGAGTTGCCTCCGAGGAGACCACGCACTTCAAAACCAATGCTGGAAATCTCGTGCCTGAGTCGAGAACCTCGGGTAAAGAATGTTTCTTTTGAGGCAAGAGGTGGGGAAATCCTTGCATTTGCTGGATTGGTCGGAGCTGGACGCACGGAACTTGC
>JAAZXX010000012.1 GCA_014239995.1 Verrucomicrobiia bacterium | reverse complement strand
CCGAGATACCCAGACTGCCTATTGGGAACTTGTCCTGGAGCGCCCCGTCCTGATCTCACGCCTGGAACTCGTGCCACCCCCATCCATTGCCCTCGGAGGTTTGCTGGCAGGAACAACCCTGCAGGTGTTTGATCTGGAAGACCGTGTCCTTCATGCAAGCACCAACGAGGGTCTGTCACCTGGAAACACATGGCATCTATCCCTTCCCACGCCGGTGTACGGGCGCGTCATCCGAGTTGGCCTGGAAAACGGCAAACGCAACGCTGCCGGAGACTTCCGGGTGGCCATGGCCGAATTACGCCTTTTTGGGGATCCCAACCCGCAATGGGGTCCCATACGCCTTCAGGACATCGCAGTGGCGATGCACCCAGGTGCCGGGGAGATTGCTCCTGCTTCCAAGGCGATCGACGGCAACCTGAACTCCTACAGCCAAAGCGCCGACACAGCCGATGCCGAGTGGCTCCTGACCCTCGACCGCACGCGCAGGCTCCATCATATTGAAATCATCAGTCCTCCCGGAAACGCCAGCAGAAGGATGCAGGGTCTGGAGCTTGAAATCCTGGACAAGGATTCCCGGGTGGTCGCCGCCACCCGGGTGGAAAATCCGGGGAATGACAGGGTTTGGACCTTCAGCCCCCCGGAGGCTGTTGCAGGCCGGTTCGTGAGATGCCACCTTCCCGGCACCTCGCGTAACGGGGCTGGCGACCACGTCATCGCCCTTGCAGAGGTCATGCTCTTCACCGCGGAAAATGTTGCACTGAGGAAGGATGCCTACATGATGCGTTTTCATGAGGGACTGCCTCCGAGCTCTCACGGAAATGATGGCAAATACAGCACACACACCGAGACCACGAACCGCGCCGTGGGCGCCTACTGGGAAACCGACCTGGGAATGGAACAAGCCCTCTCACTGGTGCGCGTGGTGGCTGCGGATGGGTTCCAGAGCCGCATGCGTCATGCCACGGTCCGGGTTTACGACAATAAACACACCTCGGTGTATGCAGCGCATCTCGAGGGAAGATCGCCCTGGTTCAATATTGCCCTGCCTGGCCCCATCAAGGCCCGCTACATCCGCGTTGGTTTCGAGAACAAGGAACGCTCCGACCCGCCGGGAACCTTCTGGCACCTGGGCCTGAAGGAACTGCAGGCCTTTGGCCGCCCGGTGAACACGGTGGGACTGCAACACTTCGCGACTGTGGAGAAGATGATTGCACACGGAGAAACCACCACGCTGGAATGGATCGCAACAGATCTTGAAACCCTTCGCATTTTCCCGATGGATGTTTCCGCAGGAGCATTCACGGGACTGGACGGCCATGGACGTCTTGAGATACAGCCCGATGCCACCACGGAGTACCTGCTGGTTGGATCTGCATTTGATGGCGACCAGATCCTGCACGCGACCGTTCGTGTAGAGGGTCAAGTCCTGCCTCCTCGGATCAGCGAGTTTGTCGCCATCAACCGTCTATCGCTGCGTGATGGCAGAAAAAACAACCCGGACTGGATCGAAATCCACAATCCAAATGACACACGACTTCAGCTCGGGGGATACGGACTGAGCGATGATCCCGGACAACCCATGCAGTGGGTTTTTCCGGATGAAGTGTCCATTAAACCACACGGCTACCTTGTGGTGTTTGCCTCAGGTCGCAACCATTCCAGAGATGCGCAGGGCTGGTTGCATGCGAATTTTTCACTCCAGGCCGAAGGGGAGGGACTGCTGCTCACCAAACCAGATGGAAGCACCACGGTGGATATCATCGCAGCTTTCCCAGCCCAGCGCCACGATCTCGCCTACGGAAGAACACTGCTGGGAAACTGGGCTTTCCTGGAGCCAACACCCGGGGCCGCCAACCTGGCACCCTATTATCAGGGCTGGCTGGAACCGGCACAGTTCAGCAGGGAACGAGGGTTTCACGAATCCCCCTTCAACCTGGTCCTGAACCACCCGGACACACAGGCAGAACTGCTCTTTTCCGACGATGGCACCCTTCCGGAGACACCCTACAGCAATCCACTGCGAATCAACGGCAATGCCACCATCAGGGTGGATGTCAGGCGCCCGGGCTATAAAGCGCCACGCACCCAGACACACACCTATCTCTCGGTGGAAGACACCCTGAATGCGTCCTACATGCGACGCTCGATCACAGGCAAGGCCCGTCATGCAGCACGCATTCGCAAGGCATTAGACGACCTGCCAGTCCTCTGCATCGCGGTGCCGGAGCTGCCGGATGACTGGAACGAACGCGAAGCCTCGGTCGAAGTCTTTCTTCCAGGGGCCACCCCGATACAGGTCAACGCCGGTGTGAACCGTTTCGGGGGTTCATGGACACGTTTTGCCAAGAAGAATTACCGCTTGAAATTTCGTCCCGAGTATGGAGCCCGCAAGCTGGAGATTCCCCTCTTTGACGGATTCGAGCACGGTATCCCCGCCGCAGATGCCTTTGACGAGATTGACCTGCGTGGCGGCGGCCATGACATGCAGTCACGTGGCTTTTACATGTCCGCCCGGTTCAGTGAGGATACCCTGCTTGAAATGGGAAGTCTGAACCCGCACGGACGATTCGTACACGTGTATTTCAACGGACAATATTGGGGGCAATACCACGCACGCGAGCGGTTGACCGATGCCTTTTTGGCAGATTACCTCGGCGGCGAAACAGAGCAGTACGTGAATGTGCGAGGCAACGATAATACGGGCAGTGGCTTTGTCCCTGGAACACCGGACCCGGTAAAACGCACGCCATGGGAAACCGTGCAACGGTTCAAGGGCAATTATGAACGCGTGCGAGCCTGGCTGGATGTGCCGCATCTGATTGATTTCATGCTGATGTGGAGCTTTGGCAACGCCGAATCAGAGTACCGAGCAGCCGGGCCTACGGAACCAGGCAGTGGTTTCAAGTTCTGGCTGGGAGATGCGGACGGTCACCTCCGGACTGCTTCAGACCGCACCGGCAACGCGGGCCCCGGCGGCCTGTTCGGTGCCCTGGTGTCGGAGGCACATCCCGATTTCATGACCCTGCTGGCCGACCGCATCCACAAACACCTTTTCAATCAGGGAGCCATGACGCCGGCACGCAACATGGCTCGCCTGGAGGAACGCATGCAGGAAATTACCAACAGCCTGGTGGCAGAATGCGCCCGCTGGGGATACCGAACGCCTGAGAACTGGGAAAGTGCCGCACGGAATGCCATGGAAAACCTTTTCCCCAGTCAGACAGACACGCTCATCTCACGCCTTCGAGGAAGAAGCCTCTACCCCAGGCTCAGTGCACCGGTACTGAGCCAACATGGGGGCGTCCTGGAAGAAACCGATATCCTGACCATCCAGACCGATAACGCCAAGCTCTACTATACAGTGGATGGCTCAGACCCCCGTCTTGCGGGAGGCAGCATTGCTCCCGGAGCCCGGTTGCTGGAAAAAGACGAAGTGGGTCCATCGTCCCTCCTCTTGCAGGGCAGCACCTGGCAATACCTGGATGGAGGCAGGAAACCCGTCCCCACATGGAAGGACCTGTCCGCGGATACCGAAAACTGGCAGCGCGGCAAGGCACCCCTGGGTTACGGGGATTCAGGGATGAAAACCGCCATGGATTTTGGGGGCACATCCAGCGACAAGGCGATCACTTATTACTTTCGCCATGTTTTTGATATTCCCGATCCCGAGACCATCCATCAACTCACCCTGCACCTCATCCGGGATGATGGCGCCGTCATTTACCTGAACGGAAGGGAAGTGGCTCGAGACAACCTTCCGGGCGGCACCATTGAACATGACACACGCGCCCTCTCCGCAGCAGGTGGCAGCGATGAATCTACCGTGCGCCGTTTTCAACTCAGCTCCGAACGACTGTTGACCGGGCAGAACATACTCGCCGCAGAGGTCCACCAGGCCTCACCAACAAGTTCTGACCTGCGTTTTGATGCCTGGCTTGAAACGCATTCCGCGCTTGAATTACCCATTCAGGGGGAAACATGGTTGAAGGCACGCAGCCATGATGGAAGCACGTGGAGCGCACTGACGGAAGCTCAGTTCCTTAAAAGCAAACCTCAAGCGCCTGCGGCTGGGGATCTTCTCATCACAGAGATTCATTACAACCCGGATGGCTCGGATGATTTCGAGTTCCTGGAGATCATGAACGTCAGTCCGGATTCCCTGGATCTTTCCGGTGTCACCGTGGAGGATAGTGTGGATTACCTTTTTCCGGAAGGGAGCCGTATCGCACCCGGGCAATATCTGTTACTCACCGAAGACAGGCAGGCTTTTGCACAGAGATACCAGGACCCCCTGTCCCCCTATTATTATCCAGGAATGAAGGTCGAAGGGAATTGGACGGGTCAATTGAACAACGACGGTGAGTGGATCAGGTTGAAATCTGCAGGTGGCAAGCTGTTGGCAGGCGTGCGTTACAATAACGGCAAAGACTGGCCTCACCGTGCCGATGGTCTTGGCAGTTCCCTCGAATGGAAGGAACCCTCGGCGTTGATACTCAGCCAATCAACCCTCGAAGCACAAATGAACCGTTTTGCCAATTGGCAGGCAAGCTCGCTTTTCCATGGATCCCCCGGGCGATTGGACCAAAACACCCCATCCCTGGTCATTCATGAGGTGGTGGCCCACAGCGATGTCGGGGTCGATTGGATCGAAATCCACAACACAGGCGACGTTCCAGTTTCGCTCAAGGATCACTTCCTGAGTGATCATTTCGAGATCCCATTCAGGTATGCATTCGACGCACAGCAGTCCATCGAGCCTGGGGGATATCGGGTTTGGCACGAGGAGCAGCTGGGTTTTGCCTTCAGCGAGTTAGGGGGAGACATCCTCCTGACCTACGCGGTGGATGATACCATCGTAAGATTTATCGACAGTCGCCGCATCCCTGCGATGAATCGCGAGACAGCTTATGGTCGCCATACACAAATGGATGGTTTCACTGATTTCACAGCCCTCGGCGTGCCCACTCCCAACGGCACGAACGCCACTCCAAGGAAAGGGTCCGTGGTGCTGAGTGAAATCATGTATCACCCGGCCGAGGGGCAGGCCGAGTTCATCGAATTGTTCAACCCGGGCCCGGATCCAATCCCCTTGTTTGATGTCCAGCATCCAAAACATACCTGGCAACTGAGCGGCGGGATTGAGTTTCATTTCCCAGGCGGCATCACCATGGCGCCGGGTGAATACATCCTGGTCAGCAATGTCGATGCTTCAAGTTTGCGCGCCACCCATGCTGTGAACCCCGACACACGCCTGTTCGGACCCTGGAAGGGCGCCCTGGAAAATAACGGGGAAAGAATCCAACTTGTCATGCCCGGTGCACCTGAAACGAATGGCACCTTGCCGATGTATATGGTGGACGCAAGCCGATATGAACCCGTCTTCCCCTGGCCTGAGCACACACGCGGAACGGGAAGGAGTATCGAACGTGCACCGCTGCACGGGCATGGGAATGATCCCTTCAACTGGGAGGCATCCGTAGCCGGGGGTACACCAGGGAGGCCAAGGGACGTCCAGGCACCGCTGTTTGTGGATATAAGCGACCTGAGCTGGCCCAGTGGATCACCTGTTCAAATCCAGCTCAATGTCGAGCATCCCCATGGGAATCTTCAATATGGTGCAATAGGTCTTCCCCCTGGGATCCATTTGGAAAATTCAACAGGCCTGATCACAGGCATTCCGACAGAGCCTGGCGTTTACCCAGTCATTCTCGAGGTCAGGGATACAAGGGATCCCCTGTTGAAGGATGAAAAAGGCATCACACTTACCATCACAGAAGGCATGCATCTGTGGTTCATCGGATTGACGGCCAACGGAAACGCTGCCTTGAGGTTTGAAGCCCTTCCGGACACTCAATATGAAATCCAAGCCACACATGACCTGACCCAGCCAGCCTGGCATGCAATGGAACAATTTGTATCGGGGGAAGGAGGTTGGATGGATATTCAGCTGAGGATCGATCCCGATCAGGCTCAAGGATTTTACCGCTTGATACGCCTTTCGGAGCCTTGATTCAGGAGGGTGGCGAGCCTATCGCCTTGATATGCTCAAGAAGGAGTTCCCATTGTGCGAGGGTTGTTGCCTCGTGTGCATCCGTCCAGATCACGTGGTGACTCGCATTCATTTTTTGAATGAGAGGCCACTGGGCAGCCAGACGGTCGTGAATGTGTGAAAGCGACCAGCCTCGAGCAAGCAGTCTCTCCCTCTGGGTGGTGCTTGAACAAGCCATGCAGATAATCGAGTCAAACCGGGTTTCCAAATGGGTCTCGAACAGCAAGGGAATCACCACCACTCCCATGATCTCTTGATTTGAGATCCATTCCTTTACTTTGGTTTCCCAAAACCGACGAATGCGCGGATGCAGGAGATCCTCGAGCCATTTCATGGCCTCAGGATCATTAAAAACCCGTTGGGAAAAAAGAACTCGGTTCAACGATCCATCCGGGTTGAAAAAAGTATCCCCAAAGTGATCATGGAGTTCCGTCAAGGCGTCTTCACCGGGTTGAAGCAAGGCTCTGGCAACTTGATCAGTGTCCACCACGGGCATGTTTTGAGACTGGAGATGACGGGTGAGAAAGGACTTCCCACAACCAATACCTCCGGTGACACCGATCAAATGCATGTGTGCGATATAAAAAAAAGGAACCGCGCAAAACGGTCCCTTTTTGGTTCAAATATAATTGAAATCTTATTCAGACCTGGCCCGGAAGAAGGACTGGGCCTTGCCACCTGTCGTCACCTGCCTGACCTGCATGCGTCCCTCCATGTCAGTTGTGCCCCTGTAAACCTCCTGCCACTTGTGCAGGCCCTTGGAGGTTTCAACCACATAATCGGCACCCGGTTGACCCTGCACTTCGATCTCGAGATTCCCATCCCCAACGTGGGAGACATACACAGAAGCCGTCTTGGCTGCGGATTCAAAGGCACCCAATGGCAGATCCACGTTGTCAATGTATACCGCATCATCGCCCGAGGTATTGGCAAAATCCTTGGCATAACTCCATTCCAGGACGTGCTCTCCGGCAGGGATGTCAAATTCATAGCGCTGCCAATCCCGTTCACCAGACCATTGTTGCACCACCACGCCATCCATCAGGAACGTGACCATGTCCCAGCCTTCCTCGGTGCTCACCTTGATATCAAACTTACCACGTCCACCCAGGAAAGACTGACGCAGGGAAAGGGTTGAAGCTTCCTCGTCACCCAGGTTTCCGGATCGAAGGGCATAATTTCCGCTGAAACTGGTGCTATCGGTCACGGTCCATGCTGCGCCATCAGTGTCATACTTAAGGGTAGCAACCCCACTTTCGAAATCATCACTCACGGTGACTGGAGCAAAAGTAGCACTTACCTGCTTATCGGCGTCAGCTACCAGGCTCAACGGGTTGTCCGAGGATTCGACAGCACCCGTCCATCCAACAAAAACATGACCCGTTTCTGGTTTGGCAGTCAGGATCAGCTCACTGCCAGTGGCCACAAGACCCACGGGACCATCCACCGTACCGCCTGTGGAGGCATCCACTTCGATACGCTGCAGTGCAGAAGCGGTAAATTGGTAACGAAGACCGAAATCACCGCCCTCACCGCCGAAACCATCCACCGCTATCCAGTAGGTAAGGCCAGCCTGGACAGCTTGCACAATCCGGCTGGCAGCTGTTTGCGGTGTGGAATCGTCGTTGGATGCAACTAGCCTGCCATCCAGGTTTTTCACCTTGGCGGCGACATCAGCTGGCACGTGGTAGAATGCCATCAGGGAATCAAAACGAACGCGGCGCAGAGTGATGTCAAGGCTGCCATCCTCTTCTGGAGTGAAACGATACCATACCGAACGCCCACCCTCATTGCCTGCGTGATTGGGTTCCCCTGCCTCCTTGGTCGCATCCGCGGTGCTACCCTCAAGGTTGCCCTGGACACCGACGATGATCTCAGCATTGGAGAAATGGTCATTGGCTGGTTCCACTTCGATATAAGTTACATAAATTTTGGCAATATCAGATCGGTTACCGGCAAAATCCACCGCCTGTGCCTTGATGGTATTGAGGCCAGGGTTGAGGTAAGCAGGCGATTCCCAGTCGGAAGTGCCTCGGGAAGACCCTCCAGAAAGTTCGCCATTTACCTTGAGGATAATCTCCTTAATGCCATAGGCACCCGGTTCGGGGTCAAATGCGTAGCCAGTGACATTAATGGAGCCTTGTGTGACAATCAACCCATCTGCCGGGGCGGAAATCTTGACCACGGGTGGGGTAATGTCCGGGAGTCCTTCAGGCTCGATACGCAAGCGCAGCGTGCCACCCCTGCCTGCCCCATAACTGGCCACGGCGATCCGGTAGCTTTTTCCCGCAATGACATCAAACTCAAGGTAACCGGCATCCCGTCCTGCCATTTGGTCCACCGATGCCAGGGGCACAAGTTCCTCAAGGCTGTTACCGTCATATACCGCAATGATGGTGTCGAAGTCACTACCTGCTGAATCAATAATCGCAGCGCCGGAGGAAGCGGGTGACCAACTCCACCAAAGGGATGAAGCAGCCCTCGGTGTGCCATCGTGCAGGGGTTCCCCCTCCTCCATGGTGGCGAACTTACTGTTCGTAAAGTAAGCCCCTCCGGAGGGATCCACCTTGATGGCATCGGAAAAGGCGTCATTGGGTGGAGGCGGGACAAGGGTGTAGTTCACTTCAACGTCAGCAGGAATCTTACCCGGTGCCTCGACATGCAAGTTGATTGAAAAATCACCGGAAAGGCCGGGAAGCACAATCCCTGCCGTGTAGAGGGCATCACCAGCCTTCACATCGGGATCCTGACCTTCATTTCCAAAAGTAATACTTTCTCCAGTACTGGTTGTCCCTGTCACCGTGGCATCCGCAATACCAATCAGATCCGTGACGCGCACCACGATAGCCTGTGGCTCCCCCTGAAGCAGCACCGAACGAGAAGGAGGATTCAACGAAACCTCAAGCACACCATCGGGATCGACCTGCAGAGCCTGATAGGCATTCAAACGACCGTCTGTGCTCACTTTGCTCAGGTAGGCAGGTGACTTCACCGCTGAACTCAAGATCATTTCCTTGAGCTCCGGTGCCTCGGATTCTGGAAACATGGCTTTGAGCAGCACGGCAACACCGCTCACATGTGGGGCCGCATAACTGGTCCCATCTGCCAGGTCGTAATCCTCATCCGGATCCACAGTGGTTCCGCTGGATCCTGTTCCCACATTGCTCGCCTCGTCTCCGCTGCCTGCCATGTAAATTTCACGTCCTGGGGCAGCAATATCCACCGTTTTTGAACCATAATTCGAGTGATCCGCCAAAAGGTCGTGACGATCCATGGAAGCAACCGAGAGGATGTTGTCCAAGTCGTAGTTACTGGGATAATAGGCAAAGATATCGTTGTTGGAGCCCTCGTTTCCTGCAGCCGCTACAAAAAGTATACCGTCCTTCTGTGCCAGGGCAATGGCGTCGAAGACCGACTGAGAATAGCCACCACCTCCCCAACTGGCATTGATGATGTCAGCTTCATTGAAAACCGCATATTCAATGCAACTCACCAGGTCTGCGTCCTCTCCTCCCATCGGACCGAGCCCTTTGAGTGCCATTAACTGGACGGCCTGCGCGACGCCAACCACGTCCTTGTCATTGGCCTCCGCCCCGATGACCGACGCCACATTCGTTCCGTGATCTTCCACGTCAAGTGGATCACCGTTTTTCAAGACGGCATTGTAACCGTAGACATCGTCTGGAACCCCATTGAAATCGTCATCCAGTCCATTGTCCGGCGTTTCCCCTTCGTTCACCCACATGTTACCATTCAATTCCTGATGAGTGTAACGAATGCCGGTATCAATCACTGCCACGACCACATCCTTGGAACCTACAGTGATGTCCCATGCCAGGTCGACATCGATATCAGCTCCATTTTCGCCTCCATCCTGCCCCGTATTCTTGAGTCCCCAGAGCCTTCCGTCCGCATAGGCAGGATCGCTGACATCCGCCGTCAATTGTCGAATGTAATTTGGTTCCACATACTCAAAGCGACCTGAGGCTTTGAGTAAATCAATGCGATCGATGAGTTCCTCGGCCTGAATCTCCTTATCCAACTGCCGCTCAGCCCTTGGCGCGAGACCTTGTTCCAAGGCATCCAGCACCATGAGTCCCGGAATGCCCTTGTAACTCTTTGATACGACCGAACCACTGTTCTTGATGACCGTGCTTAGTTCCGCGTGCCGCAAGGCCGCATTTGCTGGATCCTTGAGTCGCGCCATGATCTTGGTGGGATGGGCTTGATGACCATCTACCAAGATCCACGGTGATTCCGCCCTGAGATTGCTTGTACCCCATACAGAGAGCAGGATGGAGCATAGTAACGCCGATCTCACCATTGCAGCTGGCTTGAAACTCATAAATAAATATTTCATCAATCGTATCTCGCAAAATAGAAACAAGGATAGACTCAGGGCGTGTATGTCACGCGGTAAAACCTCCCACTTACCCTGGATCCCACTTGGTCCTCAATGCTGATATGTTTTCTTTGTCGCGAAGAATTGGTGACCGACTCGAGGTAGTTCCAGTTTTGATCGAAAAGATTCTCCTTGAACTCCACCCTGTAGGTGGTGGATCCGGCAGCGGTAAAACCGATGCTGGCTGTTTGCTGTTCGTTGGCACTGACATTGATTTCAGTCAGGGTGACTCCGTCAAATGGGGTCACATCAAGTCCGTTAGCTATACCGTCACCGTCGTCATCCAGCAGGGTACTTTCCTTCCTGGCTCGATTGACAAAGATGGTCGTGCCATCGGGCTGAACCACCGGAACACCGGAAATTGGACCCGCGTAATTGGATACCCATTGAATCCTGCCTCCAAAGGCGGCCTCCAGTTCCTCGACAGCGACGTTGCTGCTGCCTACGTATAGCGTAAAGTTAGGTGCGATCTTAATTGTCTGCCTCCACGAGCTTATAAAACTATCATTCAACTGGAGATGGTCCACGTAGAGGGCAGATTCTGTACCACCGCCACCAAATTGAGCGCGCGAACCTCCAGGCCCAGTGAGGATGAGCGTGCCCAAGGCTGCGTTGTCCTTGTAGCCAGCACTGCTTCTGCCAAGGTTTCGGCCACCCCATACATGGGCAACGTTTCCAAAACGCGGAATCACACTCTCGATCGTGGTGCCCAACAAATCACCCTGTTGTGGCATAGAGAGCATGTGGAAACCGTTGTTGACACGGATCATGTTGTTTGCATCGGGGCCGGAATCAGTAAGGGTACCCGTTACATCGATATACAGTCGAGCGGAGGTGTCGAGTTCATGACTGCGCATCTTGATGTTGTTACCCTGCAAAAGCAGATCCAGACCCGCCGTGATCGTACCGGATTCAAGTTTGCCAGTTTTTGCATTCACTTCGATGCGACCACCTCCTGAGATGATGCCCGTGTTTTCGAAATAATCCGACTTGTAACGCTGGTTGAATGCAGAAACGGACCCGTGATTTGTAAAGGAGTCAAGTCCCTCGTCGGTATCAGCCCCAAAAACAGCTGTTTCGCTTACGGCAAGACTCCCGTTCACCGTCATGTTTCGCGTCTCGGGCCAGTTTTCAGTGCCAAGGCTGTCTATCTTGTGAAAGAAATTCAACTGTGAATCAAAAGAAATATCGGCAGCGTTGATCGAAAGGCTTTGAAGCACATTCATGTTGTCGCCAATCCTTACACTGGGAGCCTCAACAGCCAAGTCATGGGTAAAGACATCAGCAGTGGTCTGCAACTCGGTGGCATCAATCAGCAGCACGTGATAGAGATACTCCACCGTGTTTGTAATCATGGTGGGTTCCGCATCTTCGCCTTCACCGGGCTCCTCGATGACAATACCTGACAGGTTCGTCCAGATGGCACTGTAGGCGTGAATGGCGCCGGTAAAACGATCCACTTGTGGCTTGGAAACTCCCGCAAGATTCAGCACCTGGTTGGTAGAAGCCAGGCCAAAATTCAGGTTCCTTGCATCGATGGCTGCCGAGGAACCATTGATAAAATGCTTGGCATTCAAGCTGATAAGACCCTCCCCTCGAATCCTCGTATTACTCAGATCCAGGACGTCCGCCGTGATATCGATACGTCCACCCTGACTTTCCTGCACCGGGATGTCTGGCGAGACATAACTGGTGTCAGCCGTGTTCTCTACAAGTGCGGAGTAGGCGGCATAGTAATTGGTCACCGTGGTATTGCTGAAGGTCGTGTTGTAAAGCAGGTCGGGTGTAAGTTCCCCATTCCCAGGAAGGCCATTGAACCAGTCGTAGTCCATGGACATGGGAGGTGTCCGACTGACCCCATAAGTCGACGGCTTGTAGGTATCCTGGGCCAGATTGGATTCCATGACCAAATTGGTGCTCCATGCAAGGGTATCCGCAAGGTAAAGCGTAAAAAGGTCCTCGGTCCCAGTCACTACATTTGTCAGGGGAACGCTGTATTCCACCATGGCAGTTGAAACGTTGTTGGTAATCGCGCTGGGCTCAAACCGCACCTGGGTGGATATCCTTGGATCGCCAACCGAGGAAAAGACTGCCTGAACAATGATGTTTGTCTCGGTGATGGCATTGGAAATGATAAAGGCATCCGCTCCTTGCAGGGCAAGGGTGGCCATCATCGGAAAATCGTTGGTGACCATATGCGCAGGTGAGATCACGTTGGCAGAAGTTCCGACCACGTTGAGCAGCCCCGAGGAATCCATGATCTGGTTGGTGAGGCCTCCCCAGTAATTATCAAAGATGCCTTGATCCGGCGCAAAATTGGTTCCGGTGCTTAAATTTCCCATGCCGGAAATGGGGGCTACCATCAGTCCACTGTCACTGAGATCGACATGCTCTCCTTTGATGGAAAGCAAACCGGAACTACCCACGGAGATGAGGCCTGTGTTGACGATATTGGTGGCATTGATGCTGATCCGATTCCTGGGAGAGGTGACCACATTGGTTTCATCAATCAGGATGGTAAATGCAGGTGTGTCCGCACCAATCGTTGCGTTGGCATGATTCACGAATGAAGCTGCAGGACTGCGTCGCCCGTCATCATCAATGTGTTCGAAAACAAAACCCGAATCGTGGGTCATGACACCACTGTTGGTGAAAAACAATGTGTTCTGTGTATCAAACTCCAACGGTCCCCCGAGGGTGATCAAACCCTCATTAACAAAAGTGACCGCGTTGATTGGCATGGCTACTTTTGGGTCCAGGAACCCTCTGTTGATGAATATATCCTGGGGCTGGGCGGCTGCATGGGTGACCCCAAGCAGACTGAGTAACATGCATCCTTTAATAAACTTCATATGCAAGAAAATGCGCTTCTTAAACCTAACGTGAAAAAACTAGCGATTCCAGATCGTCTAGATTGGTTCCTTGCGGGTAAACGATCGGATCCTCCGTGGATCCATCGAATGATCCCCATATCGGGGCATCGGACAATTCGCTGAATTGACCACTTTCAAGGAAATTACCCGTGGCATTGACAACACCTACGAACAAGGAACCGATGGTGTTGAAGGTGAATGTGCCTGTCTGCACGATTCCCGGGCCATCATCGTCGCCTTGGTTGTTGTCAATCGTATCGCTGTTGATATAGGTGACTCCAGCCGCGCCACGCAAAACAATGGGCGGATCCTGCCCAAAGGCTCCCTGAAGATCCTTAGCGTCGAAAATAATATCCGGAGCAGTGATGTTCCTGACCAGACGTTGAGTCCTGCGTGTACCGTTCGTGACAATGGTGTCCCGAAAATTAATGCTCAACGGGGTGAAGAATTCTCCAAGAAGGGAGTCATAGTGGGATTCGACGAAATTAATCATACCCATTCCCGGCCTCACGGCATTGCTGGCAAAGTTCCCTGTGCCCGCACCCACACCGCCACCTCCCACGGTAGTACCACCGCCACCACCTGCTGTCACGGTCGCAAGCGCGTTGGTCGCGATGATTGCGGAGTCGTAGATCCCACCCCCAAAACCACCTCCGGTACCGGCATAGTCATAAATACCGCCGCCACCACCACCACCACCAAAGCCCCCCGCGCCTGCAATGGCTCCGGACGGATCTGCCACATCAGGCAATACGGGTTCGGCATTGTAATTCTTTGGATGATAGAGATACCGTAATCCACCCACGTCATCACGGGTCAATCCTGTTACAAACAAACCGGGCACCTGCACATCCCCATTGTGTCGCGCCGCGACGGGCATGGTTCTGGCAAAAAAGCGATCAGAAGGATCCGTAGGAAAAACATAGGGACAACCCTGTCGGTTGTATGTGTAAAGGCTTCCATTGATGTAAGGCGACTGTTGAAATGAATCGGGGTCGAAATTCCTTACCGTCATGTAATAAGCCAGCACCTGCCCATTCTGAATCCAAGCATTGCGCGGTGCATAGGCCCAGTAGGTCGGGTCTTCAAGTCCCAGGAAGTGGAGTATGTTCTGAACAGCCACAGATTTGACATCGGTCAAACCAAGCGCAGATGCCCGGTGATTCAGTCGGAAACCCCTTGTAGGATAGTCGGCGGGATTCAAACTCGCCAAGGTAGGCAATTCATTGACCAGTTCGATGGCTTCCCGGATCTCATCGACGCCTCTCTTACCAAAATAACTGGCGAAGTCCGCCGTGACACCGTAGGTGACAAAGGGCACGTTGAATCTGTATTCCTCGTCAATGGCCATGGGACCACTGATGTTGAGTAGCTCTGGACCGCCATAACAGGCAGCACTTGAAGGAGCAGCTTCCAGCATCCATGGAGGTTGGGGACCTGCTAGCGAAAATGCATGCGCCTTGACGGAAACAAGCAAAAGAGAAAGGATAGCAATCTTGTTAAAAATCCTGGTCATAATGTGATTCTACTTCAACCTGACAATGCGATATATTTGCTGAGCCCCCACGGAGTCCAGAGCTAACCGCTCGGCACCACTGTTGGCAAAACGAGGACCCGTTGCCCTCTCCCAGTGCTCGAGATCACCCGTGCGCTGTACTTGGTAGATACCTCCCGGATGAGTATCCCAACGGAGCCAGTAGGAACCCTCGCTCTTTTCCAGTTCCACTTTCAAAACGCTGCGTTTGTTGAGCGGATTGGTGCCCACAAGCAATTCCTCCAAATTGGAATGTCCGTCGTTGTCACTATCCACATGGCTGTCCTCCCAGAGGTCCTGGTTGTGGCCCCAGAAGGTTTGCTGAAAGGTATCCGGCAAACCATCGTTGTTGGCATCTTGATCCCAGGTACTTCCCTGTCCGACAGGTCCGACAGGGGACTTGGCAGCACCCGTCGAGACATACACCAGACGAACCTCATGCTGGGAACTCACTCCAAGATTGTTGATTTCAATATAATTATTTTCCGAAATGATCGCTTCATCGGAATCGTCCATGAAAATCTCGTAATGAGCAAGGTCCATGCCCTCGACAGCAGGCCAGGATACTCCGATGGAATTGAATCCCAAACCAAAAACAAATGGAGCTTCGGGGGTTGGTAGTTGCAGGCCGGAACCTATTCCCGCTCCATCGAAACGTTGAGCGGTCAGCTCAAAACTTTCGGGTCCTCCTTCAAAGGAACTCCACACGGCCAGTATCTCGCCCGTTTCTGGTAGTAATGTCGCCGTGGCCATGTATTGCATGCTGGTCTCGTCCGTATTGACCTTGAATGGACGACCCATTAACTGAGCGCCATTGTTCAGTTGTGCACCGAGAATGTCAGCGTTTGTGCCACCACTCCCAGTATCCGTCCAAACCATTGCAAAACCATTGCCGTTGCCTGTTAAGTGAGGATCGGTCTGATCTGAACCAATATGACTTCCAATCTCCGCGCAAGGGAAAGGTGCCTGGCTCATGTCCCCAATGATACTTGAGTAAACAGACCAGTGTGGTCGATCAGCAGCCAAGGAAACCTCGCTCAAGGCGGGGTTTGGCATGCCTGAAAAAACCATACCAAGGTTTCCTTCATCATCTTCTGCCATGGAGGGTCTTGAAGCCAATAGATCGGTGGGTGTTAATTGGATCTCATCACCCAGGGGGGAACCATCGTAAGCGAATTTTCTACCCCAGATGGTTACGGCCATGTCGCCCGAGGCGTTGATTGCCGACTCACTCACCCACGCGACCATGAAACTTCCATCCTCGCTTGCAATGACTTCAGGATCCCTTTGGTTCTGAAGGCTGTTTTGGTTGACGGGGAACTCCTCGCCTACCTTGTTGCCATCTGATCCAACAACATGTCCAAAGACCCCTTTTCGACTCCCGTCCTGATCATCGCTTTCCCAAACAACAACCGCGTTGCCATTGGCCAGTCCCTCGACAGAAGCATGTCCCTGATTTCCCTCGGTAAATGAGTTGACTTGGAATTCATCACCCGTGAACACCCCTTGGTCATCCTGGACACGCGCAAAGACATCGCCTTCACTCTCCCATGTGAAGATGGCACCCTGATCTCCCATCGTTGCCACATCCGGCCTTTCCTGGTTACCCATGGAATGCTCATGGACGAGGAAGGGCTCGAATGCAACATCAGCGTTCCCATTGAGTTGAACAGCCGCAACGCCCTGACCAGCACCATCCAATGCATTGTCTTCCCAGACGAGAAAACCACGCTGCTCGCCGAAGACGATCTTGCTGTTAACCTGATCGCCAGGCAAAGCAGGCACGATGGCAAACTCACTCCCCACAGCCGGCAGCTCTGCCCTGCCCTCCAGGGCAAGTAGCCCCATGGCGCCGAGCACTGAACCTTTCGTGAGGATGGTTAAGGTTTTTAGTTTACGTTTAAACATGTCTAAAATCGTCAGTTACAAATGCAGTTCCATTCATTGAGCCACTCAAGAGCACAGGTGCAACGAATCGGTTTGTAATCCATTCCGAACAACCTAAAAATTACTGACCACCACCCGTTGAAGCCGGTAAGGTCAAGGGATCATAGGGCAGGTTATTTTCGTCATGCACACGGTTACCAGCAGGATCGATGATGGTAGGCGTGACGAAGATCGCCAGATTTTTCTTTTGCGTAAAATTGGATTCACTCCGGAAAAACCTACCCAAAAAGGGAATATCTCCCAGAACCGGCACTTTGTCCTTGTGTTTTGCTACATCCTCGGAAATCAAACCACCCAGAACAACTGTCTGACCATCCCAGACCACAACACTCGTCAAAACCTGACGCGAACGAAGCCTCGGTAAGGGTAATTGAGCGACCAGAGGATTGGCCACGGTGCTCCCCGCACCACCCTGTGCAATGACGGCGAATGGACCTGGATCATCATAACCAACAAACTGAATCAAAGTTGGCAGAATGGTAAGCTTCACGGTGTAACCATCAGCCGACACGTAAGGCACAATATCAAGGATCGGTCCTTCAGGAATCACGGTGGTTGTCGGATTGATGGTCGTCCCCAGAGGCTGGTTGCCACCTCCACCGACATTGACCCCACCGCCACCACCACCACCGCCGCCCAGGCCACCGCCTCCGCCGCTCTGGTTTGCTCCAGATCCGGTGACGATGGTGCGCATATCGACAGCTCTTATACTGGCCTGCCGTCCACTGACCGTGGTGATACTCGGGCTTGCCAAGACATCGACACCGTCACGCTGGTCCAGTGCGCGGAGCACCACACGAAATTGGGGATCGGTCAAAATACCCGTGAAAGTCGCCATGGCAGGGATGGGAGTTCCATCAGGACCATCCGTCCGGACTCCATTGGTGAGTCTCTGGTCTGATCGGTCCGAGGGCTGCGCGGATGGAACACCACCGCTGACAGGAAAGATGCCAAGGCCGTTCGCTGCAGAAGGTTCCCCGGTCAGCGAAGGTTGGGTTCCACCAGCAAGGACTCCCTTGTCTCCGAGAGACAGTACGTTTCCAAGGAACCAGTCGAAACCTAATGCACGGCTGTCGTTCTGGGTGAATTCAGCAAATTTTGCCTCGATGCTCAATTGAGGAGGCATCTCGTTCAATGTCTGGATGGCCTGCTCGATGATGTCAAGGTCGGTCATGGTTGCACGCACATACAGGGTGCCGTTGCGATCATTGAAGAAAACTGCTTTTCCATCAGAGACCTGTCCACCTATTCCGCCAGCACCACCAACCAGAACTAAATTTTTCATGTCTCTAAACCTGCAAACAAATGTATTAACTAAGATGTATAGATTGATTTAGTAGAATAATACTCTTTCTAGCAGAAAGTCTATC
>JAAZXX010000129.1 GCA_014239995.1 Verrucomicrobiia bacterium | reverse complement strand
CTGGATACGCCTTCTTGTGGCCCGGGCCATTGAAAACCAGGCTTATGTCATTGGAGTCAATCGTTGCGGATCCGCTCCCCTTTTGAACTATGACGGGAGCAGCATGATCATCGATCCCCACGGAAAGACCCTTGCTACGGCCGAAACAAAGGAAGGAGTTTGCCATGCTGAAGTCGATCCCGAGGAGGTAAACGAGTGGCGCAAGCGTTTTCCAGGGTTCCAGGATCGCCGCGACATGAACGAAGTCCATCTTACCTAGCTTCGCAATTTTTCAAACGCACTCACTCCGGCAAGTGGCATGTCGCGTCCGGGCGCCAGGCGATTTAACCTGTGTTGCAGTCAGTGAATGGACTTGAGCCATTCCATGAGGAGCTGATGCTGCCTGGATTGAAACCGGTTCACGTCATCGGCTTGAATGAGTTTAATCTGGGATGACTTGGACTGGGCCCGTGCAACGCAGACAGCAACCTCATCGGCATCCGCATGACGATCCTTCCTTGCTGAATAAACAAGACAGGGACGTTGCCCAAGTGCTCCAAGGAGATCATCGTAATCATACGGTAGGCTGGGCTCCTTTCCATGAAACAAACCCAGCTTCGGCAGAAGACCGTGCCATTCCCACCAGCGGCGTATGCCGCCAGTGGGCTTGAAGTCATGATCCGTCCGCATCGGAGTGAAGCCACAGAACGTTGCCACTCCCTTGACACGCTCGTCCATGGCCGCCGTGTGCAAGGCCACCATACCTCCCAGGGAGTATCCGACCAAGACCACACGGTGAACGTCCAGACCCGGTAATTTCCCATCGCTAATCCCACCCAATCCATGAACAAAGTCGAGCGCAGATTGAACGTCAAAGACCATCCGGCCAAGCTTGGACCATTTGGGGTATTTTTCATAAAAGGCCGCCCCCTCGAGCAGGCGATCTCCAAACCCACATTGATCATAGGACAAAACAGCATAACCTGCCTGTGCAAGGCGATAGTAGATCGTCGTACCCTCCACACCGTATCCCTCGTTGGAACCATGAGAATAGTTAAATGGGTGCAACCAAATGACCACTGGCAACGGTCCTGAATGTTTCACTGGATAAGCCAGATTCCCATGCACATGGGCACCAAAACTGACTGGCATGCGGACCACTCCCTCGGGTTTCCACCGATCCCGGGACCACGGAGCCACACCATATTCACTTTCCTTCTGGAGACGAAGCGGTCCTTGCCATATTTGATCAAATGCCTTTGGGAGCTGCCCAGACATCCACTCAAGACGATCTTTGATACCCGACCCTCGCCCCGGAGGTAGCATGGCCTCGGAATCCTGTTGCTGCCGCCAAAATTTCCAATCGAAATCGTGCAACAGTCGTTCGGGAAATTCAGAGCGTTCTACCCCTGCCCGACCAAAGGCCCAGTCAAACCAGTCGAGGTTTACCTTGATATGCGCATCGGTGATAGGGTTGTGGTTTCCTTTCCTGTAAAGAAGCCCCAGTTTTTCTGGTTCTCCAAGGAGTCTGAATGCCTTCTTCGCCTCGAGGTAAGTGCGTTCGACGGCAAAGCTAGGGTCACTACCGTCGTTGTAAGCCGTATGAATGAGACAGGCACGTGGAGCAATCAGGGCCAACAGGCCGTTGCTTTCAACGGGCAATGCGTTCTCTCGCCCGAAATAATCCTTCACCCCATCCAAGGCCCATGCCTTGGGAGCATCCATCACCGTTTCCATGAAGGTTTCCCGCCCGGTAAAACGATATCCTGCGGCAGCCGGAGAACCGGCACTGCGATAAACCACCGCTTTGATGCGTTGATCAAATGCCGCCGCATAAAGGGATTGTTTTCCATATCGAGAATGCCCGATGATCCCCACCTTTTCTGCATCGATCTTCACATCATTATGGTGGCTTAATAGATAATCCAGCGCACGACCCGCTAACCACGACTGGATGCCAAGTGAGGAGCACCATGAAGCTTCCGGGTATTCTGACTGAAACAAACGCCAAACCGTCTCAAAACCAGGAAAGTCCTTCTCGTGATGATGCACATCTAGTCCCGGGTAGAAGCATGCAACATAACCACGTCTCACGGCGGCTTCACCCCATGCGATCTGGTAATACCTTGGCTGCGTCAGTAATAGGGGGAAACCTCCTGGATCCGCATCACCTAAGGTTTTCGGCAACAGAAGACGAATCTCGAAAGACCTTTTATTCGGAGTATCAAAGGTCAATCGCACATGGCGCACCCGAACGCCATCTTTCCTTTCCTCTTCATCCAAAACCTGAGATTCAAGCAAACTCGGTGATCGTTTAGGAAAGTTTCCAAGATAGGTCTCACACCATTGTGCCATGATTTCAGAACGGCGTTCCTGCCACTCGCGGGATGATCCCACCTTTTCCCCATCCAGGAACTGGAGTACCGGCGGAAGGTCCGCACGTAGCTTGGCTTTCGTTACATCGTCCCCGAACAAGGGCATGCTACAGGCAAGGTAAGCTAAAAGGAGGTGTAAAACAGGCCCTGCAAGAACATTAGGGTGACGTAAATGCATGGGATAGCATTTGAAGTTCGTCCCTGAGATTGCAAGTCCATTCTTATCAAAACAAAGGATCTCCTCCACTCCAATCATCGGCTTACAGGAAACAATGGACACAGATGTGCCCTTTGGTAGAATCCACTCATCAACGTCATGGAGGTGATGAAAAAATGGAAATTGCCACAGGCCTTGGGAGTGTTCAGTATCACCCTGGGGATGATATGGACGCTTGTCAGTGGGACATCCTGTGGGACCACTCTTAGGAAACCGGTCGTCCGTCCTCCCCATATTGATGGAGCCAGTTTTGTGGGCAACACGGCCTGCTCGGACTGTCATACCGACTTTGTTGATATTTTCCCATCAAGCCCGCACGCGCGTTACTACCACGAGGATGAGTCGCTAGGCCACACGACAGGTTGTGAATCCTGCCACGGTCCCGGAAGCCTCCACGTCAGGGCTGGCGGCGGCAAGGGAGTCTTCATACACAACCCGGGGCGCGATCCATCGACATGTCTGGACTGTCATCAGGAGATCCATGCTAAACTTCAACTACCAAGCCATCATCCTGTTCTTGAAAACATGATGAACTGCGTTGAATGTCACGATCCTCACGGGAGAGACATCATGAAACCCAGCGGTGGCTTGAGTTTCGCGCGCCTCAACCAATCCTGCGCTGCATGTCACCAGGAACAAGCCAGACACTTTGTCTTTGAACATGAAGCCATGCGTGAAGGATGCACCGAATGTCACGATCCGCACGGATCGGTCAATCCCAAGATGCTGGTACAGCGTGATTCCAATCTTTGCCTCAAATGTCATGCTCAAATCCAGTTTACCGGATCTGGTGACACGTTTATCGGAAAAGAAGCCCATGGATTCAACATGCAGGCCGGGAGTTGCTGGACTGCCGGTTGTCACACCCAGGTACATGGATCGATGGTGGATCCAAAAATGCGGTTTTGAACCCAATAGGAAGATGATATGAGGATGCCCCACATGAGCGTCGTGCCAGGACATCCCCTGCGTGGTCAGATAGCTGCACTGGTCTTGATGACCCTCACCATCACGGTCAGGAACCTGGGCCAGGACCTTCCCGCACCCGCAGATCTCAACGTGGATTTCACGCGCGATGTCCTGCCCATTCTCGAGGAATCCTGTCTACGTTGTCATGGGGCTGAAGACCCCAAGGCGGGTTATCGCATGACCACACGCGCCTACCTCATGACCGAGGGCGATTACGGTCCAAACATCATTGAGGGAAACAGTGCGGAAAGCACGCTGATTCAATACGCCAGCCATTTGGAAGAGGACATGGAAATGCCTCCACTTGGCAAAGGAGACAAATTGACTGATCCCCAGATAGGCATCCTGCGTGCCTGGATCGACCAAGGCGTGCCATTTGAGGATATTCCAGAGGAATCCTTCAATTTCAAGGCCAGCCCCCACTTACGCTTTATCGGGGTAAGTGGAAACAAGGCAGCGTTCCAGGAGCATCATTGGATGCAGGAAGGCTTCACCGGAGGATTTGAATCCTTAGAATGGAGCCAGACCATGGAGGGTGGGCGCTCCTTCACGGGCAAAGGCACCCTCATCACTCCTCATAATCGGCATGCCATCGAGGCTGAAATTGCCAAACGTGACCTGGGTTTTTTCCGTTTTGGATTCGACCAGTCACGCACCTATGATCATGCGCTGGGCGGGATCTCTCCCTTGACAGGACTGGGACCTTGGACACTGGATCGCCCACTCCACCAGAACCTTTCCAGTGCATGGTTTGAGTTTGGGCTGGATCGTCCCAAACTACCAAGAATCACACTTGGATACACCTACCGAGAGCAGGATGGAAGCCAATCCATGCTCCAGTGGGGACCTGCTTTCGACAGTGCCTTCAACAGCCACAACATCTACCCCGCCTGGAAGCGTGTGGACCAGCAAACCCACATCATCCACATGGATATGACACACGCATGGAAAGGATGGCAGATCGAGGATCGTTTCCGGGGTGAATTCTACGCACAGGACAATGTGCTCCAAACAGGGGATTTCATTACTGGTGGGGACACCCAGCCCTCATCGGTTTCCACGCATCGAGATGATTACACCCATTTTCAGGGATCCAATGCCCTCACCGTCCAGCGACGCATTAAACCGTGGTGGTTGGCCAGTGCGGGTTACTATGTTTCCCGTCTTCATGGTGACGCCACTCTGAGCTTTGGTAACCAGGATCCCACACGCCCCGGAACTACGTCTTCGCCCTTCAGTTCCCGTGGCATCGAGATAAGTAACGATTCCCATGTCATGAATGTCAACAGTCTCCTTGGGCCTTGGGAAAATTGGACAGCCTATGGGGGAATTCAACCGGAATGGTCACGCCGCAAAGGGGCCGGGAACACCACTTTTTTTGGCATCCCATCCAGGTTCGGCAGCAACATGGACCGTTTTCAGGTTGAAGAAAATGTTGGGCTGCGCTACCGAGGATTTGCAGATGCGGTTTTCTACGCGGATGCTCGGATCAAACAGGAATCCATAGGACAGTCAGAAGAGGGATTACTGGACGATGGTTTTGCGGCAAGGGAGGATTTCATGCGTAAGACCAATGCGCGTGGAAACCATGTATCCATTGAAACGGGAACCACGCTTTCACCATGGAAAAAATGGACCTTCAACCCCACTTACGGCTACAAACGACGTCACCATACCTTTCGTCATCCTATCGATTCCGACCTCGGAACCGAACCCGGAAACGGGTATCCAGCCTTCATCCTTGAGCGTCTTACAGAAGGCCACAACTGGGGTATCAAGACGCGCTGGAAACCATTGAACTGGATTCATTTTCGACTGTCATACGAAAACGGACAAACCGAGTATCGAACTGGCCTCGGACCCATCGCCCTGAACGGCAAGGCATATCCTGGTGGCAAGGCCCATTCAGGTAATTACGACACACATGCCTACCGTTTCACCATGACACTCACCCCAACACACCGCTGGTTCTGGACCATTTCCTCGGCCTACACAGACGAACGCATCATCTCTGCCATCAACGACAACCTGGTGATTGCACCTTATGATGGAGACCTTTACTCACTCTACACCTCATGGACATTTCTCTGGAACAAGACCACACAGCTCCAGGCCGGCTATACTTTCAGCCACGCTGATTATGGCCAGACCCTTCCTCTTGGACTGCCCATGGGTTCGCGATTTGATCAGCATTCATGGCAATGCAAAATTCAGAAAACACTCAGCAAGAATGGCACTCTGGGACTCCAGTATGGCTATTATCGTTACCGTGATGATCTCGCCGGGGGGTTCCTGGATTACGAGGCACACGGCATCTTTGCCACATGGAGCCGGGTGTTTCCATGAGGCCCTGAATTCAACATGCACCGCATACCCTTTCATTTCGCTTTCCTTTGAAACGTAATAAGGCTCAAATTTCATCCTGGAACACATTTCCCAACATGGAAAATTTGATAAACAGGCATCATGATGTGTTTCCTACAACAGGATCACCCCAGTGTCATATGGGAACACATCAGTACTTCCTCCACGCAACGGCGTGCCTATGCCCACGCATGGAAGACAGCTTGAACCCCAAGGAGAAGGTGGATGCAAACCAGGTAAAGCAGCGTGTCGCGTTGCATGCAATTCGTGGCAAAACCACACACCTTTACAACCAGAATGCATCCTCATCCAGGATGAGTACCGTTCTTTCAAGTTCCGTCAATCCTTTGGTTCAAAGCGTGTTACGTTTACAGATCAAAACCATCACAACACTCCTAGACAGCAACCATGGAAAACCCACTCAGAGTAGCTCTATTCGGCCTTGGCCGTGCCGGACAATTTCATCTGCAAAGCATCCGAACATTACCAGAGATCCAACTGGCGCACGTCGTGGATGTCGATGCAGAGCGAGCAGCCAAAATCGGCAAGGAATATGGATGCCCCTCCAGTAACGATCCACGCATACCCCTGAGGGATCCCAGTATTCAGGCGGTGATCGTGGCAACCCCCATAGGAGCCCATTACCAACAGATCATGGACGCATTATCTTCTGGTAAATCTGTTTTTACCGAGAAACCTCTCGGTAACGGTTTAGGCGAAATTACCGAATGTTACGCAGCAGCAAGACGCGCAAACAGCACCCTTTTTGTGGGTTTTAATCGACGTTTCGATCCATCTTTCGCCGACTTGGTACAGCAGGTACGCAAAGGAACAATCGGCACGCTTCAACTGCTCAGAATCACCTCCCGAGACTCACCCTTGCCAAGCATGGAATATATCCGCACATCTCATGGGATTTTTTATGATTGCATCGTGCATGATTTCGACATGCTGAGAAACATATCGGGCCAGGATCCGGTTGAAGTGTATGCAATGGGAAGTAATTTTGTAGACGGTATCCGAGAACTCAAGGACTTGGACAATGTGCTTGTTTCACTCAAGTATGCAAGTGGGATGCTGGCAAGCATCGATGTCAATCGATTTGCAAGCTACGGCTATGACCAACGTATTGAGGCATTCGGTGGACAAGGCATGCTTCAGGCCGAAAACCGATCTCCACGCTCGACCGTTCTCTCCCATGAGGCTGGTATCCTGCGACCCACCATCGAGCATTCCTTTCCAACACGCTACCAAGAGGCTTATGTTGCTGAATTGAAGGCTTTTCATCGATGTGTCAGTGTTAACGAACCTCTTCCCATTCTTGAGGAAGATGTCAGTGCAAGCCATATTTTATGTGACAAGGCCGAACAATCCTACAAGGAGGGGAGACCCATTGCCATTTGACAAGACCAAGGAAAAAGAAGATAACGACGTTCCAAGGAATCGATTTGAAACATGTCAAAAGTCCCAACTTCTGACACGCAACCAAACACCGCTCCAGACTTGAAATCGTCTGACATCTCAAACACGGGAAATCCCAAGGATTTGGGACCCGAGTCCTTTACACTATCAGCCTTGTGGTCAGCCTCGTTGCCCCTCAATGAGTCCTCCCCCACCAGATGGCTCAGCAAGTTTTTATTGTTCTCCATGGCTTCAAGAGTCGTCGAGGTAAGGGGAACTCAAAATATCGCACCGGCCATGGACCCCTTTATTCTCGCATTGAATCACAGCCAGAAACTGGAGGCACTTTACATACCAGCCATGCTGCATTTTCTGCGGCAAGGCCGCCTAGTCCACTTCCTTGCCGACTGGAATTTCTGCCTGATCCCGGGCATATGGCTTTTTTATCATTACGGAGGTGTCATCATGGTTGCACGAAAACCTGCTAAACCAAGATTTCTGAACGTGTTCAAACCTTTGTTTATCAGAAAAAAAAGAAGCTATGATCAAGCTGTACAGGCCTTGAATGCGAAACAATCCATCGGGATCTTCCCGGAGGGTACGACCAACCGCAATCCGTGTCACTTGCTCAAGGGGTATTCAGGCGCCGCCCAACTGTCACTGCAAACAGGCGTGCCGGTCGTTCCTGCCGGTGTGCGTTTTCCCTTTCATGATGGTCACTCCCAGATCCCGGAAGCGATTCCATTTATCCTTGAATTTGGATCCGCTATGTATCCACAAGCTTGCGCTGGAAAACCACCGCTTGCACACATTCGACAATGGCACCTTGAAATCATGTCCGCCATCGCCAGGCTTTCTGGTAAATCATGGAACCCTCAGTCAAGAAAAGCATGAGCCTCTCATTATCCAGTAAAATCAGCGTGCTGAAAGTGGACACCATGGAACAGCGCGCCAAAGCGATCCTTGTGTTAAAGCGCACCTACAACCAGGAGAAACAGTGGATCGATGACACCGACCAGTTCTTTCCCGAATTGGACCTGACAAACAAGGCTGTTTCCTGGTTTGTCTGCATGGTCGAGGAAAATCCTGTCGGGGTCTTGAGGGTCATGTATGACCCACCATTGGAACTT
>JAAZXX010000128.1 GCA_014239995.1 Verrucomicrobiia bacterium | reverse complement strand
AAAATAGGCTCTGCTGATGCCATGAACATTTTGTTACCCATCGCAGCCAACCCTGAACATGTCCTGTCTGTTGAAGCGATACAGGCATTGCTTGAGGCAGCGGAGGATCGACTTATCAGACCTTCCAATGCAACAAAAAGTGTCGAGACCTGCCAGGCCCTAATGCAATCGGGCCGTGAGGAATCCATGGCTGCGGCATGCAGACTGGCGGGACTTTGGGGCCTTGAGGGCCTAAAACCCCTCCTTTCCCTGTCTCTTGAGTCCAAGACACGTGCCATGCATCGTGCAGCCGCCGAGGGATTGGCACACATGGGAAAACGTAACGAGCTGCATCGGGTTGCGTCGGATTCCTTGGTCGCGCCAGAAAACCGGGTTTCAGCCTGCATGGCGCTGGCACAGCTCGCCCCTTCAGACGCCGGACGCAGCGCCGCCCTCATCCTTCAGTTCAAACTGGCCACGCATGATGTTGAGGCATTAATGGGCGCACTGACGATCAAGCCTCTTGCTCTGGACACACTGACTGAATCACTCAATGGTACTGAAATCCCTGAAAAAAATGCCATCATTGCCACCCGGATGGTGGAAACATCGGGACTTGGCGGTGCTCCCTTGATGAAAGGTCTGGCACGTGCTGGTTCCATCCACCCGATTGCACAGCAATTGGATAAGGACCGAATGCAACGGCTGCTTTTAATGGTCAATGAGGGAGATCCGGTCCAGGGTGCTCAAGTCTACCAACGCCCAGAACTGGCCTGCACCATATGCCATGCCATTCAAGGCAAAGGGGGCTCCATTGGGCCCGATCTGTCCAGTATTGGAGCCTCTGCCCCAATAGATTACCTGATCGAATCCCTGATCCAACCAAGCGCGAAGATCAAGGAGGGTTACAGCACATCCGTCATCACAACAAAAGACGAAAGCGTCTACACGGGCGCAGTGATCGAGGAAAACGGCCGCGTGATCATACTTCGCAACATGGCAAATGTTCAGACACGTCTACCTAAGGATTCCATTGCCTTCCGCGAAAACAGCCAGGTTTCCCTGATGCCCTCAGGCCTCACGGCATCCTTGAGTAACGACGCCTTCGCCGACCTTGTGAGCTACCTCGCCTCTCTGGGGAAGACACGCTGATCATCCATCAGATAGCCCAGCCTGATTTAGGTGAAACTGATCACCGCGTAATGTTTTTTTCCCTTTCGGAGTAGTATATGCTTCCCAAAGAGCAGGTCTGATACCCTCAAAGTCCTTTTTGGATCCTGCTCACGCACGTTATTGACGTTGGCACCACCACCCTGGATATCCTTACGTGCCTGCCCCTTGGACGGTGCAAGCCCGGCTTCCACGAGAGCTTCCACGAGGAGAACACCTGTTTCAGTAAGTTGCGCCAAGGGCAAAGACGATGTCGGAACTTCACCCAAAACATCGTTGAAGGTAAGCTCATGGATTCCCTCCAAGTCTCCACCAAAAAGAATCTCACTGGCCTTCACCGCCTCAGCTGTGGCCCCTGTGCCATGAATCAATTCGGTCATCGCCTTCGCAAGCGCTTTCTGGGCAACCCGCTTCTCGGGATGTTTCCCATGCTGTGCCTCAAGCGAATCGATTGCTTCCTTTGGAAGGAAAGTAAAGAATTTCAGGTATTTGAGCACATCACGATCGTCCGTACGCATCCAAAACTGATAGAACCGGTAAACACTGGTGCGCTGGGGATCCAGCCAGATGGCTCCAGATTCCGTTTTTCCAAATTTGGTACCGTCAGCCTTGGTAATGAGGGGCAAGGTCAGGCCGAAGGCCTGGTTGGAACTCTTTTTACGAATCAAGTCGATCCCCATGGTGATGTTACCCCATTGATCACTGCCTCCGATCTGCAACTCGCAATCCGCCTGCTCATGGAGATGATAAAAATCAAAAGCCTGCAGCAACATGTAACTGAATTCGGTGTAGCTGATGCCAACCTCCCGATCTTCCATGCGGGCTCGCACCGATTCCTTGGCAACCATCACGTTCACGGTGAAATGCTTACCAATGTCCCGCAAGAAATCCAGGTAGGAAATACCTCCAACCCACGAGGCATTGTCCACGAGACGGGCTGGATTCGAAGTTACCTCAAAATCCAGCAGGCACTTCAATTGGCCCTGCACCAATGCGATGTTGTGGTTCAGTTGCTCGCGAGTAAGCAGCTGACGCTCCGCACTCTTGCCGCTTGGATCTCCTATCGAACCTGTGGCTCCACCAGCCACAGCTATGGGATGATGACCCATGTCCTGAAAACGACGCAGCGCGATCAGGGGAACGAGATGACCCACATGAAGACTATCGGCAGTGGGATCGAAACCACAGTACAAGGTGAGCGGTCCCTCGGTCAAACGTCTTTGCAGACCCGGTAAATCGGTGCAATCCGCGAACAAACCACGCCACTTCAAAGCTTCCAGTATTTCCATAAATGCGGACCAGTATTTCCGAATCCCAAAGGATGTGACAAGGTTTTAGCGTCCAACAAAAAAGGCCCGCCTTTCGGCGGGCCTTGCGAAGTCTCATTCAATCCAAAAAAGGACTGCCAATAATGGTGAATGCATTAATCCTGGCTGCCACTGGTGTCCACGGCATCAAAAGCGTGTTGCAGTGCCACCAGATCTTCACCTGGTTTGAGCTGATCCAGTGCGTGCTGTTCAGCCTCCAGCTCCTCACTTGAGTAGTTGGCAGCCTTGATAGACAGACCAATACGACGATCCGCCTTATCGATCTTGATCACACGCGCTGTGACTTCCTGGCCAACATCCAGAACATTCTTGATTTTTTCGACACGCTCTTCACTGACCTGCGAGATATGCACAAGTCCGTCAATGTCATGTTCAAGCCCAATGAAGGCTCCGAAACTGGCGAGTTTGGTAACACTGCCGGTAACCAAATCCCCCACCTTGTAAAACTGATCGATGTTTTCCCATGGGTCCTGGCTCAACTGCTTGACACCCACGGAAATACGCTGATTACCCTTATCGATCTCCAAAACAACGGCTTCGACTTCGTCACCCTTCTTGAGGACCTCGGATGGGTGGTTGATTTTACGTGTCCAAGAGATATCAGACACGTGAATCATCCCGTCAAGACCTTCCTCTAGCTCGATAAAGGCACCATAACTGGTCAGGTTGCGGATTTTGCCCTGTACCTTGGTGCCAGGAGGATACTTATCAAGCGCCTCGTCCCATGGGTTGGTTTCCAACTGACGAATACCAAGAGATATTTTTTGCTCCTCACGGTTGATTCCCAGAACGACAGCTTCGATCTGCTGATCCTGCGAAAGCACATCAGAAGGCTTTGCAATACGCTTGGTCCACGACAACTCGGTGACGTGCACCAATCCCTCCACGCCAGGCTCGAGCTCTACAAAGGCACCGTAAGGCACCAAGTTCACGACACGTCCCTTGACGGTGGCACTGACAGGGTACTTCGTCTCGATATCATCCCATGGGTTGGCAAGCTTCTGCTTGAGACCCAGGCTGACACGTTCTTTCTCGTGATTGATATCCAGCACCACAACATCGATTTCCTGTCCGATAGTCAAAAGTTCGGAAGGATGATTGATGCGGCCCCAGCTCATATCCGTGATGTGAAGCAGCCCATCGAGGCCATTCAGATCAATGAAAGCTCCAAAATCAGTGATGTTCTTGACCGTGCCCTTGCGGATATCTCCGGGGGTCATTTCAGCAAGCAGCTTGGCACGACGCTCGGCACGCTCCTGCTCAATCAACTCCCGTCGGGAAAGAACGATATTCTGTCGCTCTTGGTTGATCTTAACCACCTTGTATTCGTATGTATTTCCCACATAGGAGGTTAAATTTTTAGGAGGTATGATGTCGATCTGTGAGGCAGGCAAGAAAGCCTCAACACCAATGTTGACAAGGAGGCCGCCCTTGACAACACCCTTGACGCGTCCGGTGATCGTACCTCCTTCGTTGCATATACTGAGAATCTTTTCCCAATTCTGCTTAAATTCGGCTTTTTCTTTGGAGAGGACCACCATGCCCTCTCGGTCTTCAAGCCGCTCAATCAGGACATCGATGACATCCCCTACATTGACCGTCTTGATATCGTCAAATTCATTTCCCGGAATGGATCCTTCACTCTTATAACCGATGTCGACAAGGACTTCCTTGTGACGAACTTCGATGATATTTCCTTTAACAATGTCGCCTGCAGTAAAGTTCACGGGACTTTGCTGCATGGCCTCTTCCATGGTAAGCATAACTAATGACACAACTGACGCTTGGTGCGTCTTTTATAATGGTAATAATAGATGGCTTCGGTCTGGGTGCTCAACTGAGGGGTGCGCAACCCAATGGGGTCACCCAACAACTGTGCAATTTCACCAAAGCAACGGAGAAAAAATGAGGTTTAGATTAATGGTTAACACTCATTCCAGCCTCATATGAACCACCGCACTCACGGGGTTCAGGCGGATCGGGATAATAATTGGAGTGAGTTTAATTGCAAGCCATAAAAACCATGAGGGGCCCGCGTGAGAAAATTACTTATTACACCCTTATTAGTTGCTTTCCTGGAGTTATTTACATCAAAAAAAGACGTCTTAAAACCCTTTTTGGAGGACGATGACAGGCTGTCAAGGGGGCGAACGTATTTTCCCCTTCCCAGATGGCAGGCAAGGGATATGCCGCGCTGCTGAAATATTCAGTCTGAGTTTGGCCTGATTTGATGATGCACCTGGTCGGCATGTTCCGCCACATGCTATCTTGTAGCTCCAAGCAGGCTGTCACACTCAGAAACCTTGCCTGGTCACCGGCTTAAACCTCACTAAACCAGGAGAACCTTCGATAGATCCACTTTACAACGCGCTATTGTGCTGACTCAACACCCTTTTAGAAAAGTATTCCCAAGCTGGAATGATTGAAAGAGTGACCGCATGATCACCCCATGTGGAACAAGGTTTTCGAAATCATTTCTTCGGAACTAGATCGTGACTTTCAACCGAGAGAACCCGTGAGCCTCTCTGGAGGTTCAACCTGCGAAGCTTTCCGTATCAGCGATGGCAGAAACCATTTTTTTGTGAAACGGCATTGTGCGAAAACGGCTTGTATGTTCGAGGGGGAATATGAAGCTCTGGTGGAACTGAACACCTCCGGCACGCTGAATGTTCCCCTTCCGCTCGCTTGGGGCATTACAGGAGACCGAGCGTGGCTGGTGACTAAATACCTCGAAATGTATGCCTGTTCGGCATCTTCCCAGTTTGAACTAGGGCGCCAGTTGGCTCGACTCCACCAAATCAAACGCCCATGGTTTGGCTGGCATCGAGACAACACCCTTGGCAGCACCCAACAACCTAATCCACGCTGTGATGACTGGATCGAGTTCTGGCGAAACAATCGACTCGGTTCACAGTGCCAGATGGCTGAGCGAAAGGGTTATCGCTTTTCAGGAACAAAACGGTTGATGGATCAGTTAGGCCTGCTGTTCGACGGTTATACCCCCTCTCCTTCCTTGTTGCATGGCGACCTCTGGCACGGAAACATTGCCGCGCTGAAAGATGGTACACCGGTAGTTTTCGATCCAGCATCGTACTATGGTGATGCCGAGGCGGAGTTCGGCATGGTGGACCTGTTCGGGGGGTTCACCCACCATTTCCAGCTGGGCTACGAGTCTGTTCGTCCTTTCTGCCAAGGGTTTGAATTGAGACGGCGTTTATATCGCCTTTACCACGAAATGAACCATCTCAACTTGTTTGGGAGAAACTACGCGGAAAGCTGCCAGGCAAGTATCAGCATCTTGATCAAAAACATTTCTTAGTCTCGCAAGGAAAACACATCATTGTATCTGGCGCAGAGCCCCATCCTGAAAACACCAGAGCTGCCCTGCCAGTCTATCGGCCTCTGCACGACTATGGGTGACGTGCAGGATGGTAATACGGGTTTTCCGGTGAATCCTTGAAAGAAGTAAGCACATTTCATCACGCAGGGCCTCGTCCAGTGCACTGAGAGGCTCGTCCAGACAAAGAAGTTGCGGTTGGCTGGCTAGAGCCCTGCCAAGGGCAACGCGTTGGGACTCCCCGCCGCTGAGCCCGCTGGGCAAGCGATCGAGAAGGTGTCCTATTTCAAGCCAATCCGCAAGTTCGTTCACCCTTGCTGCAATTTCCATCGTGGACCAACGTCTCAACTGAAGCGAAAATGCAAGTTGATGGCGCACCTGCATGGTTGGAAATAGGGCACGATCCTGTGGGACATACCCAACCCCCCTCTCGGCCGGTTTCAGTCCGGTCACTTCACGGTCACCAAGGGTAACCCTTCCAGAGAGAATAGGACGCAGACCACAAAGCACCTCCAGCACGGTGGTTTTACCACAACCACTTTTTCCCATCAGGGCGGCATAGTCACCACGCTTGATTTCAAGGTTCAGGTCCTTGAAGGCAAATGCCCCCTGTTGCAAAAAAATATTCTCAAGCTTGATCATGCATTGATCCTTTGCATTCCGAAGACTCGGGCGAGAATGAGTACGAGTGCCGACAGGAGGATCATGACAATGGATACTGAGAGCATGCCCTTCAGGTTGCCACTTTGCATCTCCAGATAAACCGAGGTCGGAAGCACTTCGGTGCGCATCCTGGTGGACCCCGCAAAAACAAGAATGGGCCCAAATTCCCCCAGTGAACGAGCCCAGGCAAGGGTGCCAGCGGCCAACAATCCCCTTCGAGATTGGGGGAAAATCACCTTCCAGAATGCCTGACTGCGGTTACACCCAAGAGTCATGGCCACTTCCTCGTAACGCTGGGGAATTTGATCGAAGGTCACCCGCATGGTCCTTACCGCAAATGCGCAGGCCACCATGAACTGGGCGAGGATAACCGCTGGAATTTCGAAGACCACCCACGGGCTGAGCCATCGAAAAGGCGGGTAATTAAAGAGAATCAACAGGCTCAGTCCCACCACCAAGGGCGGCAGGACAATCGGAATATCCAAAACAGTATCCACAAGGGCCTTGCATCTGAATTGAAAACGAGACATCAGGTAGCCAATCGGAACTGAGATCCACAGGGAAAGGAGAGTGGAAATGGTACAACTAATCAAACTGAGCTTAATGGAATACTGGATCTCACGCTTACCAAGCGTCTCTTTGAGTGCGGACGCATCCGTGTAGTACACATCAGCAAGGATCATCAGGAGGATCATGATGACATAAAACCCGCCAAGGAGCACCAAACAGGCAATGAAAGGGATATCAGACCGAACGGTCAAGCGGCCCGATGGCGATTTCCCCTTGCAGGCCAGGTCTGAGGAATCCGGACTCTTCATGGGTCAGGCGTAGGTCCTTCCCATTTAAATCCATGATTTAAAAAAGATTCTCGGGAACGGGATGAAAGCATTTCAGACATCAGCCTTGCCATCAGATGCGGATATTTCGTCTGGCGCGCAGCCGCGATATTTTGGGTTGCATGCGCCATGGGGTGGTCAATCGCGACTGTTTCAACACTCTCCTCCAAATGCTGACAATTAGCTTCGTAAACCAGGACAACATCCAGCTTGCCATGCCCTTCCATCTGGAGAATGAGTTCATGGGCCGTTGGAGCGGTCACGACAATGGATTGATTTTTTTCGATGGACTTCTTGATCCCAAACTCCTCAAACATGGCGTGGCTCAGGGCTCCCAGGGTACTCATCTGGGGGTCCGTCGTACCGATAGCGATATCCGGCTTCAAGAGGTCCTTAAGTGAATCAATCCCCTTGGGATTGCCCTTACGAACAAGCATGCATATGGGAGTACTGGAGACATTCGCAGGCACATTAAAATTCTCCTGAACCATGGCCATGTAACTCACATCACAGGTCAAAAAAAGATCCGGAGGGTGAAGTTTACCAGACTGAATGCTGCCAACGATAGTTCCGCAACCGGCAAATTGAGTCTTTACGATACAACCCTCGCGCTCCTGAAAACGTTCCAGGGCCCTCGCCACGGCATCACGATTGACGCCACCGCAGTAGAATACAATTTCCGGCTCAAGGGTCCACGCATCTCCGCGAACAGGGTCGAAATGATGTTTCTTAAAAAACGGTGCACCCTTGTCACTTGCAGCCAGGTATCGCGCAAATCGCAAGGCCCAGGTGGGGTGCGAACTGGTGGCAACTATGTTTGCAGAGATGGTTGAAACGTTGTGCTTCAACCCTGCAATGGGGAATATGGTGAGACCGAACTGCCTGGCAGTCGAATCCCAGATGAAACCAGCCTGAACATTACCTGATGTCTGGATGGCTCCAGCCAGTTCGGTAACCCTTGGAAAAGTAACCTTGGCCTGAGCCTTAACGGTTTCCCACTGCCCCATTAACGACAAAACCTCCCGCGTTTTTTTTCCTGCACCGGCTTTTTCATCGCAGATTCCAAAGGAAAAACCGTTATCCAGCAAATCAGTCACTGACTCAAACCCCTGCCCCACAGGGGTCCGGCCTGCCAAAATCA
>JAAZXX010000127.1:6041-8481 GCA_014239995.1 Verrucomicrobiia bacterium | reverse complement strand
ATCAGCAAAGTGTTTACCAGAAGGTCAAGGCTGGGCTTAAGCGGGATAAATCCAAAACGCATGTCTTGCCCATTTCTCAATTGGGTTTGCTGGAAATGACGCGGCAGCGCCAGACGGAGAGCGTGCGTGCCTCAGTGCATGACGATTGTCCATACTGTTCTGGCAAGGGCAAGGTGAAGAGCGTGGTCACCATGAGTGTTGAAATTCAGCGGAAGCTGGGTGAAATTCTCAAGAAACGACAACGGGATGAGTCAGATTATCAGCTTATGATCGTTGTGAACCCCAAGGTCTTCAACCGTCTTCGCACTGAGGATGAGCAGTTGGTGATCCAGATGGAGAAACAATACTTTGGTAAACTCTCCTTTCGTCCCGATCCCTCTTATCACTATGAGGAATTTCGGATTGTGGACCTGGGCAGCAACAAGGAGCTCGCACGGTCTGAATCCTGACTCCTGAATCCCCAAGGAATATGCAAGGAAACCTTTCGCATGGTATGGTCGATCCAATCCTTCCCCTAATTGGGAGGGATTGGAGTTGATTTGAGAGGCTTGTTTTTTTAGGGTCCTTGGTTCCAAGGCATTAAACTTGCTTAGAAAATAAAAGATGCAAAAGATTTACACCATCCTGGCGCTCTGTCTGGCTGTTTGTTGGGCAACGCCTTGTGACGCGGCCGATGTCTATCCCTTTACCATGGAAAATGGCAACGTGATCGAGGGTACTGTCTCTGATATGAACGAAGAGAGTTTTATCATTCGGCGGAAAATCGGCACGTTCAGTGAGCGTGTTGATCTGGTTTACCTCTCCCAGGAAACCCTCAAGTGGATTCAACAGCAGCCAGACTACATCAAGAAGGGCTACCACGAATATGTGGATCCATTCATCGAGCTGCCCGAAGAGGAAATCCATCCTCCTGAAATCAACGTTCGTCAGCCCTATCGCATGCCTGTCCCTGAACCGAGGGTCGCTTTTTTTTCAACTCTGGCAAGTCCTGTGGGGTTGCTGATCCTCATGGCCATATACGCTGGCAACCTTTTTGCTGCTTACGAGATCGCCGTTTTTCGAGGCCGGCCGGTAGCACTCGTCTGTGGTCTCTCGGCGGTCATGCCCTTCATTGGTCCCATCTTGTTTATTTCTCTGTCTCCTGAGGAGAAGGTTTCTAATTATGAGGAAGTTGCTGCACCTGAAGTGCTTGAGGGAAATGTTGCTGCAACTGGTGATACGCCTCCTCCTCCTCCTCCTGCATCTGTTGCAAAGTCTGGGCTTGGTCTAGCGAAGGCTTCGACGGCGGGTGCTGCTGCTGCCTCTGGTGGGCTCTCTGGGGCTGTGTTTTCTAAGGATGATACCAACTTTAATCGTAATTTTATCGAAACTAAGTTTACTGAATTCTTCCGGGTTGTGCCTTCAGCAGCGATCAAGAACCTTGTGATTGCGATCAAGACGGTGAAGCGTGAATACGTGGTGACGCGTATCACGCGCATTTCAGCCGGTGAAATGCACGTGAAACTCCAGCAGGGAGCCCAGGAGGTTTCGGTTGGTTTCGGCGAAATTGTAAAGATCGAAGTGCGTAACAAAGGTGCCTGAGCATTGGTCTGCATCCTCCTTTGCCGAACCCTGCAAGGGACTACCCTCCAGGCTGTACGGATTTTTTTGATCATCAGGCGGATTCAAAGTTTTTTCAGAGTACTCTGATCGCTTTCGACATATGATTCGAGCTGTTTTTCTAGGGACGGGTGCCATTGCTTGTCCCGTCATGCGCGCCATGGAGACCATGCCTGAGGTGGAACTTCTGGGTTTGGTGTCTCAGCCGGATCGCCCCAGCGGGCGTCGCATGAAAATCGCTTCAACGCCTACCAAGGCGCTTGCAGTGGAGCTGGAATTGCCGGTGATGCAGCCCGAGAGACTCCGGAGCGACGATACATGTCTGGAGTGGTTGAAGTCCCTACAGCTGGATATTGCCGTGGTCATGGCTTATGGCCAGTTGTTGTCACCCGCAGTCCTTGAGATTCCCAGGCATGGTTGTTTGAATCTCCATACCTCCTTGCTCCCCAAATACCGTGGGGCGGCTCCCATCCAGTGGGCTATCTGGAATGGGGATTGCGTTACAGGCGTGAGCTTGATGAAAATGGATAAGGGTATGGATACCGGACCGGTCATCTCCACCGTCAAAGTGCCCATTCAATCTGATACCTCGGCGCTCATCTTGCATGATCAATTGTCAGAGGCGGCTGCCACATTGTTGCAATCTGCACTTCATGACTATATTGCGGGGGTCATGAAACCCATGCCACAGTCTTCCAATGAGGTCAGCCATGCACGTAAAATTGAAAAGGAGGATGGGCTTATGGACTGGTCTCAACCGGCCATTGTTCTGGACAGGCAGGTGCGTGCTCTCTGGTCATGGCCTGGTTGCTACACTGATTTTGAGGGATCATCTGGACTC